>VBCM01000072.1 GCA_005883675.1 Betaproteobacteria bacterium | reverse complement strand
CAAAGGCGGTGGCCAGGAGCCGGTTATTGCGGCAGTCATCCTCGGCGTGCTGGGCGGGCAGAGGCGCGAGCTCGGTAGTGACTCGCCCAACGCAGGAGTTGCCGTCGGGCAGCCAGCCGCTCTCGATGCGCATTCCGCGCGTGTCGCCGCGCATGAGCGCCGCGCGAGTCGCTGCCAGCCCTTCGCCAAGCGCGCTGACAACCCCAACGGCCTGGATGTAGCAGCGCTTCATTCGCGGCGTAGGGCGAGCGGAGTGAGGAGCACCGCGCCGGCGATGCCGGTGAGGAGCGCAAGACCGAATTGGCGCAGCGCCGGCACGCCGCTCAGCGCGAGCAGGCCCCAGGCGAGGAGCGTCGTCGAGCCGGAGAGCATCACGGCCATGGCGGTGGCGCCGCGGCGCTCCATGCCTTCGCGCAGGAAGATGGCGTAGTTGACGCCGATGCCGAGCGTGAGGAGCCAGCCGCCGATCGCGAACACGGTGAGCGGCTGGCCGCTGAAGCCGAAGATCGCCGCCGACAGGAGCAGGGCGAGCACCACCGGCAGCATGAGGCGCGGCGCCTGGCGCACGCCGTAGCGCATCACCAGCACGAGCAGCACCGCCGCGGCGGCGATCAGCAGTCCGGGCACCGCGCTCGCGCGGTACCAGCCGAGAAGCGCGGAGACGCTGCCTGCCTTGTCGACCAGCGTCACGCCGTCCAAGCCGGGAGCGATTTGCGCGGTAGCCGCCGCGTCGCGCTCGCCGTGCAGCGTCACCACGCTCGCCGGAAGACCGGCCAGCCACTGGTGGCGCATCGGCGTCGAGAGGGGTGAGCCGAGCCACTCCCGCACCGTCAGCGGCTCGCGCGAGCGCGCGAAGTCCTGCAGCAGTGACTTGGCGCTCGCCGGCGGATAGCCGACCTGCGCGAGCTCGCGCAGCAACGCCTGCGGCTCGCCGAAGACGCGCTTCGCGACGAGCGCGCGGTCTTCCTCCTGGCGCGCGCGCGGCGGCACGTGGTCGCTCACCGCCTGGTGACGCGCGAGCGCGCCGGCGTGCTCGAGGGCGCGCAGGCGCTGGACGAGCGCCGCTTCGCGCTGGAGAACCTGTTCCTCGTCGGCGCCGCGCACGAGGAAGAAGCGGCCGCCCGCATCGATTCCCGTGAGCGCGCGGATCGCCGCCTCCTGCTGTGCGAGCTCTGGATCGCGCGAGATGAGCAGGCGGACATCGTCATTTGCCCGCAGCGCGAGCCAGCCGGGGACGCACGCCGCGGCGATGACGAGCGCGGCGAGCGGCGCATGGCGAGCGTGGAGCACGGCGGTCCAGCGATCGAGAAGCCGCGCCGCCCAGCCGGTCGCGGCCTGCGGGTCGCGAGTGCTCGGCCGCTGCATGAACGCGGGGAGGAGCCACAGCACGGTGAGGTACGAGGCGCCGAGGCCGACGAGCGCGAAGCGCGCGATCTGCGAGATGCCGGGGAAGGGCAGCAGCGCGAGCAGCGCATAGGCGAGGAGGCTCGTGCCGACCGCCACGGTGAGACCCGGGCGCACCATGGCTACGCCGCGCTCGGGCGTCCACACGGCGCCGGCGGCGAGATGGGCGGCGAAGAGAAGAATGGAGTAGTCGACGGCCTCCCCAATCAGGCTCGCGCCGAAGGCGAGCGAGACGAGCTGCACCTCGCCGTCGAGCACCAGCACCGCCAGCGTGCCGAAGAGGATGCCGATGCCGGCGGACAAGAGACCCAGGAGCATGGGGCGCAGCGTGCGGAAGGCGAGGAGGACCAGTAGCGCGACGCCGAGCGTCGCGCCGAGGCCGATGCGCTCCATGTCGCGCTTCGCCGCGGCGCGGGCGGCGGCGGCGTAGAAGACGGTGCCCGCGCGCCATGCCACGGCCTGCGGCTCTGCCCTATGCATCTCGGAGCTGGCGTGCTCGTAGGCATTCACGACGCGCTCCTGAACGCGCTCGTCGTAGGCGTCGCCGTCGATCTCGCCGAGCACGACGACGCGCACGCGATCGCCCTCCCGCGCGAGGAGATAGCCGTCCTCGAGGCGCAGGCGCCCGGCGCTCGGCTCGCGCGAGGCGAGCCAGCGGCCGAAGAAGCCGAAGGGATCCTGCGCGAGCGGCAGCGCCGCCGCGGCCGGCAGCGGGGTGACGAGCTGGCGCAGCGCCGCGTCGCGCGCGCTGAAGCCGGTGGCCGCGAGCCGCGCACGGTCGTCGTCCGACAGCAGGCCGTGGCGGTGCGCGGCGTAGAGCTGCGCGAACACCGAGCGATCCACCGGACCGAGCCGGGCGATGACCGTGCGCAGGCCGCCGGAGGATTGCAGGGCGGCGGCAAAAACCTCGGCGGCGTGGCGAGCGTGGGCGCTGTCCTGGTGCGAGAGCATGAACACCACGCGGGCGCCGATGGTCGCGGCGAGCTCGGCCACCACCTGCTCGGCGACCGGATCGCGCTCGGTCGGCGGCAGCATCGCGAGGAGATTCGTCTGCAGGCGCACGCCGCGCGCGAAATGCACCGCGCAGGCCGCCGCGGCGAGGGCGACGGCGACGAGGACCAGCGCGGCGCGGGCTTTGTGGCTCATGGCACGAGCAGGCGGCGCTCGGCCGCGTCGAGATCGGGCGCGACGACGAAGTTGCGCATGCGCATGGTGGTGCGGTCGCCGTTGCTTTCGTCGATAGCAATGCCTTCCAGATGCCTGCTGCCGCCGAGTTCGATCGCGCGCAGATATTGCGCGAGCTCTCGCGCGCGCGGGGTCAGGCGGATCGTCCAGCGCTCGAGATCGCCTCGCGGCTCGAGCTCGAAGGTGGTGCGCAGCTCGCGCAGGTCGCCGGCGATGATCGCGCGGATGAGGCGCCCCATCTCCGCCTGCGCGGCGCCGCCGGCGCTGTCGCCGTTCGCGGTGAAGACGAGCGCCACCTTCACCGGCGCCTCGACCTGCCACAGCACCCCGTGCTCGCGCGCGAACACCATGCGCCCGCTGCTCGACACGGGCTTCGTGAGCGACGCGCTCGTTCTCTCCTGCACGAACTCCGCGCGCACCACCGGGTAGGACGCGAGGCGCTCGACGATGCGGTCGGCGAGGTCGTCCGCCGCGCTCGCGCTGCCGATGCACCAAAGGAGCACAACCAGCAGCAATTCGGGGACGGAGCCCGAACTAATTCGGGGACGGAGCCCGGCTGAGTTCGGGCTCCGTCCCCGAATTGGAAGTAGGTTCATCGGGCGGCCCTCACCTTCTCCAGCAGCACGGCGGGCGAGACGAACTGGAGCTCGCGCGTCGCGGCGTGCAGCGCGACTTGCACCGAATGGCCCTTGGTGAGCCGCTGGCCGGTCTCCACGTCGGTGAGGAGATAGCCGAGCTTCAGCCGGTTCTCGTACTCGAGCAGCGTCGAGCGCGCGCGCAGGCGCTGGCCGTAGCGCGCGGCGCTGACGTACTTGAGGTGCAGCTCCACCACCGGCCAGAGATAGCCCGAGGCTTGCATCGCCGGGTAGTCGTAGTCGATGCGCCGCAGGAGCGCGCAGCGCGCCTGCTCGAAGTACTTCACGTAGTGGCCGTGCCAGACGACGTGCATCGGGTCGACGTCGTAGAACGGCACCTCGATGTCGACTTCAGCGGACAGGCTCATGCCAGAAGTCGTAGAAGT
>VBCM01000114.1:16307-41999 GCA_005883675.1 Betaproteobacteria bacterium | reverse complement strand
GCGAGCGCCGACGCCGCGGGCACGCCGCGGCGCGGAACGGCATATTGCACGGTGACGCTATTCCTCGGCCGGCGAGGCGTCGTAGGCATCGATGATGCGCGCGACCAGCGGATGGCGTACCACGTCCTGCGCGGTGAACTCGGTGAACGCGATGCCGCGCACCGCGGCAAGGATGCGGCGCGCCTCGATCAGGCCGCTCTTCTGGCCGCGCGCGAGATCGATCTGCGTGATGTCGCCGTTCACCACCGCCTTTGCGCCGAAGCCGATGCGCGTGAGGAACATCTTCATCTGCTCGGGCGTGGTGTTCTGCGCTTCGTCGAGGATGATGAACGCGTGGTTGAGCGTGCGGCCGCGCATGTAGGCGAGTGGCGCGAGCTCGATCGTGCCGCGCTCGAGGAGCTTGCCGGTCTTGTCGAATCCCATGAGGTCAAAGAGCGCGTCATATAAGGGGCGCAAGTAAGGATCCACCTTCTGCGCTAGATCGCCGGGCAGGAAGCCGAGGCGCTCGCCCGCTTCCACCGCCGGCCGCGCAAGCACGATGCGCTTCACCTTGTCGCGCTCGAGCGCATCGACGGCGCACGCTACCGCGAGGTAGGTCTTGCCCGTGCCGGCCGGCCCGATGCCAAACGTGAGGTCATGGGCGAGGATGTTCTCGATGTATTGCACCTGGTGCGGCGTGCGGCCGTGGAGATCGGTGCGCCGCGTGAGGAGCTGCGGGCCCTCGGCGGGCGGCACGACGCGTTGGCCCTGCAGGAGCTCGGTGAGCCCAAGCTGTACATCGTCGAGCGTCAGCTCGCTCGAGGCGCGGTCGTAGAAGCGCTCGAGCGCCTGCGCCGCGCGTTCTGCCTGTTCGCCGCGCACGGTGAACTTCGCGCCGCGGCGCGCGATCGTCACGTCGAGCGCCGATTCGATCTGCCGCAGGTTTTCGTCGAGCGCGCCGCACAGGCGCGCGAGGCGCTGGTTGTCCACCGGGTCGAGGCGCACCTCGACGGGCTTGGTGCTCATTCCAACGGTTCGCCGCGCAAGGAATGCGCCGCGCGCGCCGTGATGCGTACATCGACAAAGCAATCGATGCGCTCGCGGCCGGCGGCGAAATTCACGATGCGGTTATTTCCCGTGCGCGCGGCCAGCTCATCGCTTCGTCTTCTGGAAACGCCTTCGACGAGCGCGCGCTCCACCGAGCCGACCATGCGCTCGGCGATGGCGTCAGCCTGCGACCGGATCTGTGCCTGCAGCCGCTGCAGGCGCGCGAGCTTCTCGTCCTGCGGCAGCGTGTCCGGCAGCTCGGCCGCGGGCGTGCCGGGGCGGGGGCTGTAGATGAAGCAGTAGGAATCGTCGAGCTCGAGCTCACGCGCGAGCGCGAGCGTCGCCTCGAAGTCCGCATCCGTCTCGCCGGGAAAGCCGACAATGAAGTCCGAGGTCACGCTGATTGCCGGCCGTGCGCGCCGCAGCCGCCGGATGATCGAGCGATATTCGAGCGCAGTGTAACCACGCTTCATTGCCGCGAGCACGCGATCCGATCCCGATTGCACGGGCAGATGCACGTGCGGCGCAAGCTTCGCCAGCGCCGCGTGGGCGTCGATCAGCCGCTGCGTGAACTCGCGCGGATGCGACGTCGTATATCGCACGCGCTCGATGCCCGGAATTTCGCAGACGAACGCGAGCAGCTCGGCGAAGTCGGCGGCCCTGCCGGCAATCTCGCCGCGCCAGGCGTTCACGTTCTGGCCGAGGAGCGTCACTTCCAGCACGCCCTGGCGTGCGAGCGTCGCGATCTCGGCGACCACGTCGGCGAAGGGACGCGACACTTCCTCGCCGCGCGTGTAAGGCACGACGCAGAAGCTGCAGTACTTGCTGCAGCCCTCCATGATCGATACATAGGCGCGCGCGCCCTCAGTGCGGGGCGGCGGCAGGCGGTCGAACTTCTCGATGAGCGGGAAGCTGATGTCGACCTGCGGCGTGCCGGTGGCGCGGCGGCGCTCGAGGAGCTGCGGCAGCCGGTGCAGCGTCTGCGGGCCGAACACCACGTCGACGAACGGCGCGCGCTCGATGATCGCGGCGCCTTCCTGGCTCGCGACGCAGCCGCCCACGGCGATCATCAGGCCAGGCTTGGCGCGCTTCAGATGCCGCACCCGGCCGAGATCGGCAAACACCTTCTCCTGCGCTTTCTCGCGCACCGAGCAGGTGTTGAAGACGATGAGATCCGCGTCCTCCGGCCGCGCGGTGGGCTCGGTGCCGTGCGTCGCGCGCAGCACGTCGGCAATCTTTGCCGAGTCGTACTCGTTCATCTGGCAGCCGAAGGTGCGCAGGTACAGTTTCGCCATCAGCGCCGCGCCGCTTCCTCGGGCGTCAGTATCCACACTTCGCGCACCGCGCCGCTGGCGTCGCGGCGGTATTTGACCAGCGAGCCCGCCGGCAGCGCGCTCGGCACCATGATGCGGTTCATGGCGTCGCGAATTCGCACGCCGGGCGCGAGCGTTTCGCGCCTGCCGTCGAGCTCGACGATGCGCTCCTGTATATGGCTCATCGTGGCGCGCTTGGCGTCGCCCGGAATGGTGCGCAGCTGCGCAAATGCGCTTGCGGCAAACAATGCGGCGATGAGCGCTACGGCTCTCATGTCATGGGCACGGAAGAGGGGAAATGGTGGCGAATCAGGGACTCGAACCCCGGACACACGGATTATGATTCCGCTGCTCTAACCAGCTGAGCTAATTCGCCACGTCAAGGGCCGACATTATAGACCGGCGCAGCACCGATCTCGTCGTCGTCGGGGGCGGGCCGGTCGGCGCCAGCCTCGTGCGCGCGCTGCGCGCAACGTCGGTGATTCTCATCGGCGCGGCACCACCGTTTGCCGCGCTCGACGGCTTCGATCCGCGCGTCTATGCGCTCAGCCCGGGCAACGTCGAGTTCCTGCGCGCGCTCGGCGTCTGGGCCGCATTGCCGGCCGAGCGCCTGACGCCGGTGCACCGCATGCGCATTTTCGGCGACGACGCGCGCTCGGTGCTTGAGTTCGACGCCTACGAGGCGGGCGCAGCCGAGCTCGCGTGGATCGTCGAGGACAGCGCGCTGCAGCGCGCGCTCTGGAAGGGGCTCCCGGCCACGGCCCATCGCTGCGAGCGCCTTGAGATCGACGAGCACGCGGCGCTGCTTTCGTTCAGCGACGCTGCGGCGCTTAGCGCAAAGCTGGTCGTCGGAGCCGACGGCGCGAATTCTTTCGTGCGCCACGCGGCCGGCATCGCCGCCACCGAACGCGATTACGGCCAGGCAGCGCTGGTTGCGAACTTCACTTGCGAGCGGCCGCACTCGAATAGCGCCTTTCAATGGTTCCAGGGCGGCCCGGTGCTCGCGCTGCTGCCGCTGCCGGGCGCTCAGGTATCGATGGTGTGGTCGCTCCCCGCGGCAGAGGCCGATCGTCTGGGGGCCTTGCCGCCCGAGGCGCTTGCTGCCGAGGTCGCGCAGGCGGCGCATGCGACGCTGGGCGAATTGAAGCTCGTCTCGCCGGTGCGCAGTTTCCCGCTGCGCCGGCTGGCGGCGCGGCGCCTCGTCGCACCGCGCGTCGCGCTCGTTGGCGATGCCGGGCACGTCATTCACCCGCTGGCCGGCCAAGGCTTGAACCTCGGGCTGCAGGATGCGAGAGTGCTTGCACAAGTGCTGAACGAACGCGAGCCCGGCCGCGATGCGGGCGACCATCGGCTTCTGCGGCGCTACGAGCGGCGCCGCGCCGAGCCCATTGCCGCCATGGATGCCGTAGTCTCCGGCCTCTTCGCGCTCTATGGCGCGAGAAGCAGCCTGGTGGGCCGGCTGCGCAATGCAGGATTGAACCTGACCGACCGGCTGCCGGTCCTAAAGAACATCCTTATTCGACAGGCGATGAGCTGACATGCTGCGCGCGATGACAATGGTGTCGCTCCTCGCCTTCACAGCGGCCAACGCAGCGGCGGACGAGGCGCAGATCCGCCGCGTGATCGAAGCGAAGCTCGGCGGCGTGAAGGTCGAGGGCGTGCAGCCCGGGCCGCTCGGCCTCTACGAAGTGCGCTTCCGCTCCTCGGGCGGCACGCGCATCGTCTACACCGACGCCAACGCCACGCATATCTTCCTCGGCAAGATCTACGAGACGCAAAGCGACCGCGACATCACGGAAGAGCGGCTGCGCAAGCTTAACGCCATCAAGTTCGATGCCCTGCCGCTCGAGCAGGCGGTCAAGATCCAGCGCGGCAACGGCAAGCGGGTGATGGCGATGTTCTCCGATCCGTACTGCCCGGCCTGCCGGCAGTTCGAGCAGACGCTGCAGGCGGTCGACGACATCACGATCTACGTCTTCATGTTCCCCGTGATCCGGCCCGAGCTCGCCGAGCAATCGAAAGCGGTGTGGTGCTCGCCGGATCGCGCAAAAGCGTGGCTCGACGTCGCGCTTCGCGGCAAGCCGCCGACGGCGAAGTCCGACTGCGCCAATCCGGTCGCCAAAAACCTGGAGCTCGGGCACAGCCTTGGCGTGAACAGCACGCCGACGCTCGTGCTTGCCAATGGCGAGCGCGTCACCGGCGGCTTGAGCCGCGCGGATCTCGTCGACGTGCTCGACGCGAAGCGCTAGTCGGCGCGCGGCAGCGGCTCGCCGCGCGGCCAGAGGAGCCACATGCGCCCGGGCTGCCTCATCTTTCCGGCCATGGTGCCCGCCTGCTCGCCCGTTCCCCAGAAGAAATCCGCGCGCACTACGCCGCGTATCGCGCCGCCGGTGTCGTGCGCAGCCACGACGCGCACCAGCGGCGCATCGGAGAGCGGGTAGGTGGTGGCAAGGAAGAGCGGCGCGCCGAGCGGTATGAAGCGCCGGTCTACCGCGATGCTGTATTCGGGCACGAGCGGCACGCCGAGCGCGCCGATCGGGCCGCGCGGATCGGCGCTCTCGCGGAAAAAAACATAGCTTGGATTGGCGGCGAGCGCATCCTGCAGCTTCTGCGGATTCGCTGCTCCCCAGGCCTTGATGGCCTGCATGGAGGCCTGGTCGAGCGTCAGCTCGCCGCGCTCGACGAGATAGCGGCCGATCGAGCGATACGGGTGCCCGTTCTGATCCGCGTATGCCAGGCGCACGCGCTCGCCATTCTCGAGCTCGAGCTGCCCCGAGCCCTGCACCTGCATGAAGAAGAGCTCTACCGGATCCGCCGCCCAGCCGAGCACCGGTGCGGGCAGGGCGTTCGCGCGCGCGTCGCCGAGCGCCTCGGTGCGAGCCATGATCTCCGCGCGGCTGTAATACGGCACCACGCGCCGGCCGTCGAGCCGGCCGCGCAGTCGCACATTGCGCGTGTCGGGGGCGACCGTTGCCAGATCGACGACCAGCAGATCGTCCGGCACGCCGTAGATCGGGAAGCGGTTGAACGCGCTCGGCGTACGGCTGCCCCGCACGATCGGCTCGTAATAGCCCGTGACGGTGCCGGTGTCGCCCGTCTCCGAGCTCAGGAGCGCATAGGCGGTGAACGCCGATTCGAAGAATTGCCGCGCAGCCGCCTCGTCACCAGGCGCGACGGTGGAGGCCGTGGCGCAGGCGTTGATGAGCGCTCCGGCGGCGCGCGCGCATCCCGCCATGAACGCGCGCAGGCTCGGTTCGAGGGTCAGGCGGTCCCAGCCCGGCAGCGCGCTAAAGCTCCACTCGATGTATTGCGCACGCTCGGGCAGCTTCACCGGCGGACAGGGACACAACTGCGGTGGCGCCTGGGCGCAGCCGGCGACAAGTAGAATCAGCGCGAGACGCGCCATGTGGGTCGTATATCTCGAGATCGCCGTTGCGCTCGCGATCGCTCTAGCGATCGTGTGGCTCACCTGGCCGCGAAAACCCAAGTGAGTCAGTGCAGCACGCGCGGCACGGAGAGCGTGAACTGCGGGATCGGCGCCTCGAAGCGCGTGCCGTCCTCGGCGACCATCTGGTAGCTGCCGCGCATCGTTCCCACGGGCGTCGCGATCGAAGCACCGCTCGTGTACTCGTAGCTCTCGCCCGGCTGCAGCAGCGGCTGCACGCCGACCACGCCGAGCCCGCGCACCTCCTGCACCAGCCCCTGCGAGTCGGTGATGACCCAGTGCCGGCTGATGAGCTGCGCGGCGACGCTGCCTGCGTTGCGAATGGTGATGGTGTAGGCGAAGACGTAGCGGGCGTTGGCCTCGTCCGACTGTTCGGCGAGATACTGCGTTTGCGCGCTCACTGCGACGTCGTATTGTTTTTGCTCCGCCATGGGCGCATTGTAAACTCGGGCGAAAGTGGCGTATCGCATCGCACCCAGCATCCTGTCCGCTGACTTCGCGCGCCTCGGCGACGAAGTGAAGGCGGTGGCGCGCGCGGGCGCCGATCTCATTCACTTCGACGTGATGGACAACCATTACGTGCCGAACCTCACCGTCGGCCCGCTGGTGTGCGCGGCGTTACGGCCGCATGTCGAGCTGCCGCTGGACGTGCATCTGATGGTGAAGCCGGTCGATGCGCTCATCCCGGAGTTCGCCAAGGCGGGCGCGAACATCATCAGCTTTCATCCCGAAGCGAGCGAGCACGTCGATCGCACGATCGCGCTGATCAAGGAGCAGGGCTGCAAGGCCGGCCTGGTGCTCAATCCCGCGACGCCGCTCGCCTATCTCGACCACACGCTGGAGAAGCTCGACCTGGTGCTCCTCATGTCGGTGAACCCCGGCTTCGGCGGCCAGAAGTTCATCGCCTCGGTGCTGCCGAAGATCAGCGAGGTGCGCCGGCGCATCGCCGCGAGCGGAAAGCCGATCTGGCTGGAGGTCGACGGCGGCGTGAAGGTCGACAACATCGCTGAGCTCGCGCGCGCCGGGGCGGACACGTTCGTGGCCGGGTCGGCGATTTTCGGCTCGAAGGACTACGCTGCCACCATTCGCGAAATGCGCGCGCGCCTCGGCGTGCTATAGTCGTCACGCGTGCATTACGTCGAACTCAGGCCCCGACTCTTCTCCTGGCGTAGCTGGCGCCGCTGGCGCCGCTAAATCCCCTCGCGTCGCCGCGCGGCACGGCGATGCGCTAAGCCAAGCCGCACCCGCAGTTCCGCAAAACTTGTAGCAACGGAGAAGTTCGTGATCCAGGCCGAGTTCGACCGGCTCGCAGCCCAAGGCTTCACCCGCATCGCGGTGCTGGCCGAGGCGCGCGCCGACCTCTACACGCCGCTCGCCGTGTACATCAAGCTCGCGGGCGGGCCTTACAGCTATCTCCTCGAATCCGTGGTCGGCGGCGAGCGCTTCGGCCGCTATTCCTTCATCGGGCTTGCCTGCGCGGAGCGCATCGAGGCGCGCGGCGCGCGCGTGCGGCGCCTGCTGCGCGATGCGCGCGGTGCCGACGTGTGCCTGGAGGAGTACGAGGGCGACCCGTTCGACTATGCGCGCGCGTGGCTCAAGCGCGAGCGCACCGCGCCTCTTCCGGCCGCGTTGCGCTTCGGCGGCGGCCTGGTGGGCTATTTCGGCTACGAGGCCGTGCGTCACATCGAACCGCGAGCCCTCGGCCCGGAAAAGCCCGATGCGCTCGGCACGCCCGACGTGCTGCTGCTCGTCTCCGACGAGCTCGCGGTCGTCGATAACGTGCTCGGCAAGCTCTATCTCGTCGTGTATGCCGATCCGCGGCAGCCGCGCGCTTACGCCCGGGCGTGCGAGCGCCTGGAGGAGCTGCGCCACCGGCTGGTGCGTCCGCTGCCGGAGGCGCTGGTGCTCGCGCAGCCCGCGGCCGAGCCGCCGATGGCGCCGGCTATCGAGCGCACGATGAGCGAGGCCGCGTTCCTGGACGCGGTGCGCCGCTCCCAGGACGCCATCATGGCGGGCGAGCTCATGCAGGTGCAGGTATCGCAGCGCACGTCGCTCGCGTTGCAGGCGCCGGCGCTATCGCTCTACCGCGCGCTGCGCGGTGTAAACCCTTCGCCCTACATGTACTACTTCGATTTTGGCGACCATCACGTGGTCGGCGCATCGCCCGAAATCCTGGTGCGCCTCGCTGGCGACACGATGACGGTGCGCCCGATCGCCGGCACGCGCCCGCGAGGCGCAAGCGCCGAGCAGGATGCGGCCATTGCCGAGGAGCTGCTCGCCGATCCGAAGGAGCGCGCCGAGCACGTCATGCTTATCGATCTCGGGCGCAACGACATCGGCCGCGTCGCCATGCCGGGCAGCGTGCGTGTCACCGAGCAGATGGTGATCGAGCGCGCCGAGCACGTCATGCTTATCGATCTCGGGCGCAACGACATCGGCCGCGTCGCCATGCCGGGCAGCGTGCGTGTCACCGAGCAGATGGTGATCGAGCGCTACTCGCACGTCATGCATATCGTCTCGAACGTCGAGGGCCGCATCGCGCCGGGCCGCGATGCCATCGATGTGCTGAAAGCGAGCTTTCCCGCCGGCACCGTCACCGGCGCGCCGAAAGTGCGGGCGATGCAGCTCATCGACGAGCTCGAGCCCGTGAAGCGCGGCGTCTACAGCGGCGCCGTCGGCTACCTCGGCTTCAACGGCGACATGGACATGGCCATCGCCATCCGCACCGCCGTGGTAAAGGCGGGCAAGCTGCATGTGCAGGCGGCGGCCGGCGTGGTGGCGGACTCCAACCCCCAATCGGAGTGGCAGGAGACGCAGCACAAGGCGCGCGCGCTCCTGCGCGCTGCGGCGGTCGCGGCAAGCGAGACGAGCTAGGAGCGCTCATGGTGCTGATGATCGACAACTACGACTCGTTCACCTACAACCTGGTGCAATACCTGGCCGAGCTCGGCACCCAGGTGCGAGTGGTGCGCAACGACGAGATCAGCGTCGACGAGGTGCGCTCACTCGCGCCGCGCGCCATCGTCATCTCGCCGGGGCCGAGCGCTCCGGACCAGGCGGGCATCTCGCTCGAACTCGTCCAGTACCTGGCGGGCCGCGTGCCGATTTTCGGCGTCTGCCTGGGCCATCAGACGATCGGGCAGGCATTCGGCGGCAAGGTGGTGCGCGCGAAGCGCGTCATGCACGGCAAGGTGTCGGCCGTGCGCCATGACGGCGAGGGCGTGTTTCGCGGACTGCCCGCCGAATTCCGCGCAACGCGTTACCACTCGCTCGCGGTAGAACGCGACTCGCTGCCCGCCTGCCTCAAAATCACCGCTGAAGCGGAGGACGGCGAGATCATGGGCGTGCGGCACCGCGAGTACGCCGTCGAAGGCGTGCAATTCCATCCGGAGGCGCTCCTCACGGAGCATGGCCACCGGATGCTGCAGAATTTCATCGAGGCAGCAGGAAGGAGAAACGAGCCATGAAGCAGATCACGATCGCCGAGGCGATCCAGCGGACGGTCGAGCACCGCGAGGTGTTCCACGACGAGATGCTGCACGTCATGCGGCAAATCATGCGCGGGGAACTGAGCCCGGCGCAGATCGCCGGATTCATCATCGGCCTGCGCGTAAAAAAAGAAACCATCGGCGAGATCGCGGCCGCGGCGCAGGTGATGCGCGAGCTCGCCACACCGGTCGAAGTCACTGATGATCGCCATCTCGTCGACACCTGCGGCACCGGCGGCGACGCCGCGCATACGTTCAACGTGTCGACCTGCGCCGCGTTCGTAGCCGCCGCGGCGGGCGCCAAGGTGGCGAAGCACATGGGACGCTCCGTGTCCTCGTCCTCGGGCAGCGCCGAGGTGCTGGAAGCCCTGGGTGCGCAAATCAATCTCTCCCCGGCCGAAACCGGCCAGGCGCTCGAGAAGATCGGCATCGGCTTCATGTTTGCGCCGGCGCACCATGCGGCGATGAAATACGCGGCGCCGGTGAGGAAGGAGCTCGGCGTGCGCACGATCTTCAATATCCTCGGGCCGCTCACCAACCCGGCCGGCGCCAAGAACCAGGTGTTGGGCGTCTTTCATCCCGATCTCGTCGGCATCCAGGTGCGCGTGCTGCAGCGCCTGGGCTCCCGGCACGTCATGGTCGTCTACGGCATCGACGGTCTGGACGAGATTTCGATCTCCGGCGAGACCATGATCGGCGAGCTCGTGAAGGGCGAGATCAACGAGTACAACATCCACCCGTCGCAGTTCGGCCTGGAGCTCTACGATCGACGGGCGATCCAGGTGAACACGGTAGAGGAATCGAAGGCCATGATCGAGGCGGTGCTCGACAACCAGCCGGGCCCCGCGCACAACATCGTCGCGATGAACGCCGGCGCCGCGATCTACGTCGCCGGGCTAACGAATAGCCTGAAGGCGGGCGTCGAGCGCGCGAGCCAGGCGATCAAGAGCGGCGCCGCGAAGCACAAGATGGAGGAGTTCATCGCGTTCACGAAACACGTAAAGAAGTGACGATCCTCGAGCGCATCCTGGAAGTGAAACGCGCGGAGATCGCGGCCGCCAAGCTGCGCGCGCCGCTTCCGGAGCTCGAGCGCAGGGCAAAGGCTGCCGGCGCGCCCCGCGATTTCGCGGCTGCGCTGCGCGCGCGCAATCCCGCGGTGATCGCGGAGATAAAGAAAGCGAGTCCCTCGCGCGGTGTACTGCGCGAGCAGTTCGATCCCGCGGCGATCGCCCGTAGTTATGAAGCGGCAGGCGCCGCCTGCCTCTCGGTGCTGACAGACGAGCGATTCTTCCAGGGCGCCGCGGCGCACTTGATGGCAGCGAAAGGCGCGTGCTCGCTGCCCGTGCTGCGCAAGGATTTCGTCGTCGAGTCCTACCAAGTATGGGAATCGCGCGCGATGGGTGCCGATTGCATCCTGGTGATCGCCGCGTGCCTGTCGAAAGGCGAGATGCGCGAGCTCGAGCGGCTGGCGCACGAACTTGCGATGGCGGTTTTGGTCGAGGTCCACGACGCAGGCGAGCTCGACGCGGCGCTCGCCCTCAGCACGCCGCTCGTCGGCATCAACAATCGCAACCTGAAGTCCTTCGAGACGCGCCTGGAAACGACGCTCGAATTGCTGCCGCGTATTCCACGCAATCGAATGGTCGTCACAGAGAGCGGCATCCTGAACGGCGATGACGTCGCACGCCTGCGGCGCGCCCCCGCTCCCGGCGCCGCGTTGCGCGGCCTATTCCAGCTCTAGCTCACTGCTGCAGCGCAGCATCCGCTGTTGGCAATTTGCAACGCCCTCTAGCGCGAGGCCCGCTGATTCACGGGCTTTCTTGGTCCCGCTATATGGAATTCGGCACACTGCTCCGGACTTCTCGATTGAGGGGTTGGCGGGGGGGCCAATTGGCGCGCTCGCCTGGTTTAAACCAGAGAGGAGCATTGCATGCAAAAGAAACTACTAATGATGGCAGTAGCCGGTGCGTTGGCCGCGCCCGGCCTGGCGCTCGCGCAAGCGAGCGTGGAAGTGTATGGAACGTTGTACCCGACCTTCGGACGGGTGAAATACGGTGACGGGTTTACCGCGCGCGACATTACGCTCGCGAGCGGAGCGCCGGTTGCCAACGCGGGAGCTATCGGTGTGCCGGCTATGTCGAAATTCGACGTGCAGGCGCCGTCGTCGAACTTCGGCGTTCGCGGCAGAGAAAGCGTGGGTGCGGGGCTTACTGCATGGTTCCAGGTAGAGCAGAACGCGCCGCTCGAGCGCGAAGCGACCCAAGCGGTGACGGTTGCCTCGCGGAACTCTGCGGCCGGTTTCCAAGGTGGATTCGGCAACGTGTTCGTCGGCCAGTGGACCACGCCGTGGGCGGATCTGGATTCGTTGTGGGCGATTGGACAGGTCAGCGTGTTTGGTCCGGTGACATCGCTCATCGGCCGTCGCGAGACGACCGGGACGGCGCCGAACCCGGCTGTGGCAATCAACAAGGCGTGCACGACAAACCTTATCGCGCCGGGCGGTCTAGCGACGCCTGCGACTGGCACGAACGAGTGCGATGCGGTCGTGGGTAACGGCGGCGTCGGCCACTCGTTTTGGCGGCGCGCCTCGGACATGATCCGCTATACCTCGCCGACGTTCGGCGGGGCTACGTTCGACATCATGTACCAAGTGCCTGAGCACAAGACCGCCGGTATCGCCAACGGCTCAACGGTGTCCGCAGAGCCCTCGATGTGGTCCAGCTCCATCAAGTGGACGGGAATGGGCGGCCGCGCTCGCATCGGCGCCGCATTTGACCGCCACAAGGATTTCACGTCGATCGGAGAAGCCGACACCGGCTGGGCGGTCAAGGGTGGCTGGAACTTCGGTGTTGTCGACGTCGGCGCAGCCTACGAGCGGAACAAGTACAAGTGCAAACTGTTGCCGTTCAACGCGACGACGGGCAACTTTACGCCAGGCGCGACCAACCTGCTCAACCTGCCGGCGCTGTGCGGCGCGGAAGGCGACGTCATAGCGAAGCAATATTCGCTCGCCCTCTCCGTACCGGTCGGCCTCGGCGCTATCAAGGGCTTCTGGGCCAAGGCGAAGGACATGGACGGTCCGATTGCGTTTGGTCAGACGGGCGCCAAGGAGTGGGGCATCGGTTACGAGCACCGCTTCTCGAAGCGCACCAGCCTCGGCGTGGAGTGGACGAAGATCACCAACAACAGGAACGCCCAGTTCACCTGGACGGGCATGGCGCCCAACCAGCTTGATACCGGGACGGGCAACACGCCGGTATTCGGTTCGAGCGTGACCTGGACCTTCGTGGGCATGACGCACCGCTTCTAAGCGAGTCGAAACGCAGCAACCACACGGGCGCCTTCGGGCGCCCGTTTTTTTGCTAGTCTCGGCGCATGGATAAGCTGATTGCCGAGTTCGACCGCGCGCTGCGCGCCGTGGCGGGTGTGGCCAACGCTGCGCGGCCCTCACCCGCGGAAGAAAAGCCCGAAACCGAGCTGGACCCGAGTGAGCGCGCCCATGCGGCGGCGCTGATGCGCGTGAATCATGTGGGCGAAATCTGCGCTCAGGCGCTCTACCAGGGGCAGGCACTCACTGCGCGCAATGCGCGCGTGAAAGCGGCGCTCGAGCAGGCGGCGCGGGAAGAAGAGGACCATCTTGCCTGGAGCATCGAGCGGATCCGCGAGCTCGGCGGGCGGCCGAGCCTGCTCAATCCGTTCTGGTATGCGGGCTCGTTCGCGATCGGCGCGCTTGCGGGGGCTCTGGGGGATCGGTGGAACCTCGCGTTTCTTTCCGAGACGGAGCGCCAGGTCGAAGAGCATTTGACCGGGCATCTCGACGCGTTACCCTCGGGCGATGAGCGCACGCGCGCCGTTGTCGCTGCTATGCGCAACGACGAGGCGAAGCATGGAGGCGCCGCGCGTAGCCTGGGGGCGGCTGACTTGCCCGCACCGATCAAAAGCGCAATGCGGCTAGCGTCGAAGTTCATGACCACGGTCGCGTACCGCGTCTAAAGCGTGCTAGCCGAACAAGTGGGGCAGTGGCGCCAGCAGGCGATGCGCGGCGGCGCGGACCTGTTGGATGCCGTCTCGCGACTCACTGCCGCTACGAAGGAAGGCAGCATTGACGCCGCATACGTGCTGGCAGTAATGACGGCTGACGGCATAGGCGTTGCCCAAGACCTGAAAGCATCGCTGACCCATCTGCAGCACGCGGCGGAGGGCGGACATCCCCTTGCGCAAAAGGAGCTCGCCGCGCTCGTCGGCAACTGGCGGCTCGTGCGCGACATCTCGGCCGGCAAAGCGAGCCGCCAGCAGACGTGGGCACAACTGCGCGCCGCAGTCGACGTGGCAGGATGGCTGCGCATACCGGAAGGGCGGGTTTTTTCCGCGGAGCCGCGTATCGCGACGGTCAAGAGTTATCTCTCTTCGCCGGCCTGCGACTGGCTCATCGCCCTTGGCCGCTCGAACTTGAAAGCGGCGCAAGTCTACGATGCCGAGACGGGCAACCTGCGCGCCGACAGCAATCGAAATAACAGCGCGGCGCAGCTCGATCTCGAGCGCATGGATACCCTAACGGCCTTTGTGCGGGCGCGTATCGCGGCGCTCGCCAACGTCTCGATCGTCGGGTTGGAGACGAGCCAGGTCCTGCATTACCGGGTCGGCGAGGAGTTCGCCGAGCATTGTGATTTTCTCGATCCCAGCAACCCGGGCCATGCGCGCGATGTCGCTCTGCACGGCCAGCGTGCGCTTACCGTGCTCGTCTATCTCAACGACGACTACGAGGGCGGTGAGACCGCGTTCCCGGCGCTCGGGCGCGGCTTCAAAGGGCGCAAGGGCGATGCGCTCGTCTTCTGGAATCTGACGCCCGAAGGCGCGCCGGACTGGCGCACGCGCCACATTGGAAGCGCGCCTACCCGTGGCGAGAAGTGGCTCTTCTCGCAGTGGATCCGCATTCCGCTCGCCGCGGCGAGCGCCTAGCGGCTAAAAGGTGTGTTGGTACTGGATGCCGAAAACGTGCACCTTGCCTTCGTACGTTCCTCTCACGATGCCGCGGCTCGGAACAAGGGTCGACTGGTCGTTGTTGATGTCGGCATCCTTCACCTTGACGAACGCATAGCCGAAATCCAGCATGCCGCTCTTCGACACGGCGTATCTCAATCCGGCGGATAGCCAGTAGCGATCGTTGTCGGGCAGCCGCACCGTGCGCGTCTCCGCGGAGCGTATCGGGCTCTGGTCGTACGCAGCACCCACCTTGAGCGTCAGCGGGCCGCTCAGCTTGTAGTTCGCACCCGCGGAAAGCCGCCAAGTATTTTTGAAGTCGAGAACGAGCGTGTCGAGTGTCTGTCCGGAGAACGGACCGTCGGTCCTCACGAGCGGCAGCTGGTTGATCTTGCTCCAATGCCACCAAGTGATGTCACCGAGCAGCTCGAGCTGATCGTTCAAGCGATGCGCACCGCTGAAGGCGAGGTTGTCGGGCGTTTTCACGTCGAGCTTCACGTTGCTGTTCAGCACGGAGGGCGCCGGCGCGCTGAAACTCGTGTCACCGTCCAACTTGAAATCGACTGAGGAGCGATAGTGAACGCCGAAACGGGTTTGCGGGCCCAACTTGGCCTGCAGGCCGAGGTTGAAACCCCATGCGTCGCCATCCACGTTCGTATGGTTCTGTGCTTCCGCTAGTCCCAGGTTGACCGCGGAAACCAGATCGATCTCGCCGCGCATGTAGCTGACGCCGCCACCGATGCTCAAGGCGTCGTTAAGGCGATAGGAGACCGAAGGATTGAAGTTCACCGTCTTCACTTCCGCCTTGATCCCTTGGAAGCGACCGAGCCACGTCGGGTCGTACTCCGTCTTCAGGCCGAACGGGACGTTGATGACGAAACCGAAATTCCAGTTGCGCCCGATATCCATGGCGAAGAAGACGCTGGGCAGAAGTGCCGAGTTGCCCGCATCGCCCCCCGTACCGCCGAGCGCATGGCCCGGCGCGGCGACGCTGCCGCCGTTGGAAAACTTGGTCGACGGGTCGATGAACGCAGCGGCGCCGGCGATGTGCTTGCCGGCGGGCAGCCAGGCCATGCCGGCAGGATTCCACCAGACCGTCGTTGCGTCCTCGGAAACGGCCGCGGCGCCGGCATACGAATTGCCGAGCCCACTCACACCCTGCTCGTAGAGTGCAAACGCCGACGCCCCTGCATCGCGGGCGGCAATAATCGCCAATGCGGACGCGACTGCGCATGCGCAAGCTTTCTTTTTCATCACTGGTCCCCCCAAGAGATGGACGCGAAGCGTAGCAGTTTTTTTTAGTCTTCGATTATCTCGAAGTCCTTCGTGATCTCGGCGGTCTTGCCGAGCATGATCGAGGCGGAGCAGTACTTCTCGTGCGAGAGCCGGATCGCCTGGTCGACGAGATTGCGCTTTAGCGAGCGGCCGCGCACGGCGAAGTGCAGGTGGATCCGCGTGAAGACCTTCGGGTCAGTAGCGGCGCGCTCGGAAGTCACCTTGACCTCGCAGGCGCGCACGTCCTGGCCGCTCTTTTTGAGGATGGTGACGACATCGTAGGCGGTGCAGCCACCCGTGCCGACGAGCACCATCTCCATCGGGCGCGGCGCCAGGTCCCGGCCGCCGCCTTCGGGAGCACCGTCCATTGCGACCACGTGCTTGCTCCCGGTTTCAGCGAGGAAGGTCATGCCATCACCGGTCCAGCGTACGGTGCATTCCATCGGCGCTCCTATGCTTGTGCCCGCGCAACATCATTGCCGGGGAGCGAAGCGGGACGCAAGAGTGCTTTGCGGTCGTATCAAGCACTTAACGAGGTCGCGATCCCGTAGGGATGTAGTCTTGCATTGCAGCATTCACGGCCGCATAATGCGCTCTGTCTCCTCCATCCTCCTCCTATAGGTGGATTCGGCGCAGCCTCGCGGCCAGCGCCGTTTTTTTGTGTAGAATCCGCAACTTTTCGCTGTTGGCTGCACTGAGTCGCTAATGAAAACCTATACCGCCAAGGTCGGCGAAGTCGAGCAGGGCTGGTTCGTGGTCAATGCCCAGGGCAAGGTGCTCGGCCGCCTCGCCGTGCAAATCGCGGCCCGGCTGCGCGGCAAGCACAAGCCGCAGTACACGCCGCACGTCGACACGGGTGACTACATCGTGGTCGTCAACGCGGCGAAGCTTCGCGTCACGGGACGCAAGGCCGAGCGCAAGACCTATTACCGTCACAGCGGCTATCCTGGCGGCCTGAAGGAAACGAGCTTCGGCAAGCTGCACGCCGCGCATCCCGAGCGCGTTCTGCAGAAAGCAGTAAAGGGCATGTTGCCGAAGGGGCCGCTCGGCTATGCGATGCTGCGCAAGCTCAAGGTGTACGCCGGCGACACGCATCCGCACTCGGCACAGCAGCCGAAGAACCTGGAGATCTGATGGTCGGCGATTACTACTACGGCACGGGGCGTCGCAAGAGCGCGGTGGCGCGCGTGTTCCTCAAGCCCGGCAAGGGCGAGTTCGTCGTGAACGGCAAGCCGGTGGACCAGTTCTTTGCGCGCGAAACCGGCCGCATGGTCGTACGCCAGTCCCTCGCGGTGACGAAAAATCTCGCGGGCTTCGATATCGTCGTCAACGTGTACGGCGGCGGCGAGAGCGGGCAAGCGGGCGCCGTGCGCCACGGCATTGCGCGCGCCTTGATCGAGTATGATGCGGGGCTTAAAGGCGCGCTCAGCGCGGCGGGGCTCGTGACCCGCGACGCGCGAGAAGTGGAGCGAAAGAAGGTGGGACTGCACAAGGCGAGGCGGCGCAAGCAGTACTCGAAACGTTGATCGCGGGAAGCACCGGAAATCGAAAGCCGCCTTCGGGCGGCTTTTTCGTTTTTGGAGCGGGCGAATGATCAAGGCAGGCATTGTCGGCGGCACGGGCTACACGGGCGTTGAGCTCCTGCGCCTGCTCGTCCAGCATCCCGAGGTCGAGCTGCGCGCGATCACCTCGCGCAAGGAAGCCGGCACGCTAGTGAGCGCCATGTTCCCCGGGCTGAGGCGCCACCTCGAGCTCGCGTTCACCGAGCCCGACCCCAACACGCTCGGCGCCTGCGACGTCGTTTTCTTCGCCACGCCCAACGGGGTAGCGATGAACGAGGCGCGCGCGCTGCTCGAGCGCGGCGCGCGGGTCATCGACCTCTCGGCCGATTTTCGCCTGCGCGACGTCGCCGAATGGGAGCGCTGGTACAAGATGAAGCACGGCGCGCCCGAGCTCGTGCGCGAGGCGGTCTACGGCCTGTGCGAAGTGAACCGCGAGCGCATCCCCGGCGCGCGGCTGGTGGCAAATCCTGGTTGCTATCCGACGGCCGTTCAGCTCGGCTTCCTGCCGCTCGTGGAGAGCGGTGCCGTGGATCTCGAGCATCTTATCGCCGACGCGAAGTCGGGCGTGAGCGGCGCTGGACGCAAGGCAGAACTGCATCTCAGCTACTCCGAGGCGGCGGACAATTTCGTCGCCTACAGCGTGCAGGGCCACCGGCACTGGCCGGAGATCCGGCAGGGACTGGCGCAGGCGGCAAAACGTGAAGTAGGCCTCGTGTTCGTGCCGCATCTCACGCCCATAATTCGAGGCATCCATGCGACGCTCTATGCACGTGTGACCCGCGAGCTCGATTTCCAGTCGTTGTACAACGAGCGCTACGCGCGCGAGCCGTTCGTGGACGTGATGCCGGCGGGCAGCCATCCCGACACGCGCTCGGTGCGCGCGGCCAACGTCTGCCGCATCGCCGTGCATCGTCCGCCGCAGGCAAGCGGCAAGGGCGACATGCTGGTGGTGCTCTCGGTCATCGACAATCTCGTCAAGGGTGCGGCCGGCCAGGCCGTGCAGAACATGAACCTGATGTTCGGCTTGCCCGAGACCACCGCTCTCGTGCAGCCGCCGCTCGTCCCGTGATGCGGGATATTTCCGGCCGCTTTTACAAGATTCGCCAGCGCTACGGCATCGCCGCGCCGCGGATGCAGGTGCAGTCGCAGATGCCCTGGTACTTGCGCTGGTTCGCGATCGCCGCGGCTGTCGGCATTGCCGCGGCCGTCGCGGCGTGGACCTACGACGCCGGGCGCCGCTACGCGGGCTTCGACCAAAGCGAGGTGCAGGGCGAGCTCTCGGTGACGAAGCGCGACCTCGCCGCCGCGCAAGCCGAGCTCGAGCACCTGCGCGCGATCGCCAATGCGGCGGAAAGCCGGCTCTCCATCGAGCGAGCCGCGCAGCAGAAGCTGGCGCAGCAAATTCGCACGCTCGAGCAGGACAACGCCCGGCTGCGTGAGGAACTTGCCACATTCGAGAGCATGCTGTCCTCAGAGGCACGCAGCGGTAGCACGCTCACCGTTTACCGCTTCAAGGTCGAGCCCGACGTGCTACCCGGGGAGTATCGCTATCACCTGCTGCTCGTCACGCCGCGCGCGCTGCGCGAGCGCGAGTTCAAGGGCCGCATGGAGTTGGTCGTTACTCTGACGGAGGGGGGCCAGAATGCTATGATGAGCTTCCCGGAGCCGGCGGACGCAGGGGCGTCCGCGTTCCGGCTGGCGTTCAAGTACTTCCGCCGGGTGGAAGGCACTTTCCGAGTCAATCCCAAGGCGAAGGTAGAGAATGTCCAGGTGCGGCTGTACGAGGCCGGCTCGAATCAGCCGCGCGCCACGCATACGGTGACGCTGTGACGGAGACAAAAATGTTCAATAAAACGAGCAAGCCGCAGAACCGGATCGACAGCCTGATCGGAGCGACGACGCGCATCGAGGGTAACGTGGTTTTCAGCGGGGGCCTGCGCGTGGACGGCATGGTCCGCGGCAGCGTATCCGCGCTCACCGATCAGCCCGGCACGCTGGTTGTGTCAGCCGACGCGCGCATCGACGGCGAGGTGCAGGCGGCGCACATCGTCGTCGACGGCACGATTCATGGCCCGGTTCATGCTACGGAGAGCCTCGAACTCCAGGCGGGCTCGCGGGTCAAAGGTGACGTGTACTATAAGAGTATCGAAATCCATCAAGGCGCCGTGGTTGAAGGCCGCCTCGTGTATCACGAGGCGGAGATCAAGGGTGGCGTGGAGCTCAAGCTCGCTTCGAGCTCATAAACAGGAGCAGTAGATGAGTGCATTGACCGACATGCCCGCGCCGCTGGTGTTCAGCGACAGCGCGGCGAACAAGGTGAAGCAGCTGATCGAGGAAGAGGGCAACCTGGAGCTCAAGCTCCGCGTGTTCGTCACCGGCGGCGGCTGCTCCGGCTTCCAGTACGGCTTCACCTTCGACGAGGTGAAGAACGAAGACGACGCCGTGATGGAAAAGAACGGCGTGATGCTGCTCATCGACCCGATGAGCTATCAGTATCTGGTGGGCGCCGAAATCGACTACCAGGAAGGCCTGGAAGGCGCGCAGTTCGTCATCAAGAACCCCAACGCGCAGAGCACCTGCGGTTGCGGTTCCTCGTTCTCGGTTTAAGCCGCTTTAATCCAGCAGCGCGACATTCGCGTTCGCGAGCAGATCGAGCCGCGCGACGAGCGGCTCCGCCTGCGCGCGGAAGGCGGCGAGGCTTTGCGCCGGCACCGGTAGGCCCGAAGGCAGCGCCACCGCGAGCGGATTGCGCGCCTGGCCGGCGATGCGAAACTCGTAGTGCAGGTGCGGGCCGGTGGCCCAGCCGGTCTGGCCGACAAGCCCGATGGTGTCGTTCTGCGCCACGCGCGCGCCGCGGCGCACCGCGATGCGGCTGAGGTGCGCGTACAGGGTCGAGTACTGGCCGTTGTGGCGCAGGATGACCACGTTGCCGTAGCCACTCTTGATACCGGCGTAATCCACCACCCCGTCGCCCACCGCGCGCACCCGCGCGCCGATCGGCGCCGCGTAGTCGATGCCCTTGTGGGCGCGCCAGCCGCTGTGTATCGGATGGCGGCGCATGCCGAAGCCCGAGCTCACGCGCGAGAACTCGAGCGGCGCGCGCAGGAACGCCTTGCGCAAGTTGCGCCCGTCGGGCGCGTAGTAGCTCGAGCCGAAGTGCACGGCGCGCAGGTGCCTTCCCTGGCTCACGAACTCCGCCGCGAGCAGCCGCCCAGCGCGCACCGGCCGGCCGCCCAGATCGTAGATCTCGTAGACCACGGTGAAGCGGTCGCCCTTGCGCAGGTCGCGATAGAAGTCGATGTCGCCGCCGAAGACGTCGGCGAGCTGCATGGCGATGCCGTCCGGTATGCCGACCGCGTCGGTCGCCGCGAAAAGCGAGCTGCGGATAACGCTCGCCTTCATGAGCACGCGGGTCTCGAGCGGCGCCTGCTCTTCGAGCGCGCGGAAGCGCTCGCCCTCCGGCACGATGCGCACCAGCGTATCTCGGCCGGTGAGGAAGCTGAGCGACTTCGGGGTGCCGTCGGCGAGCACATCGGCACGCACCGCGACGCCCGGACGCAGCGCACGCAGCGCCGGCGCGCGCGCCAGGCGGCCGATGGCCGTCTCATCGATGCCAAGCCGGCTGAGGAACCCCGCGAGCGTATCGCCGCGCTGGAATTGCTCCTCGCGCACATACTGCAATGGCGGCGGCACCTCGTGCGCCTGCAGCGCAAGCGGCTCGACGATGAGCGCCCTTGGCGGCGGCGGCGCATCTTCGCGCGGCGCGATGGTGGCAAAGGCGGCCACGGCGCCGAAGGCGGCGAGAAGGCCGAAGGCTGCGCTACGTCTTACTGCGGGCAACGCCATGGATCAGCTAGAATCCCTTACTTTTCAGAAGCCTGCGAAGTCTAGCAAAGGCGCCCCCAAGCGCAAATCGAACATGTCCGCCACCGAGCAGGCCATCCAGACCATCCGTCGGGGCTGCGAAGAGCTGATCGTCGAAGAGGAGCTGCGGAAAAAGCTCGCCAGCGGCCGGAAGCTGCGCGTCAAGCTGGGCCTCGACCCGACCGCCCCTGACCTGCACCTCGGGCACACCGTCGTCATCAACAAGCTGCGCGATTTCCAGAGTCTCGGTCATCAGGTGCAGTTCCTGATCGGCGACTTCACCGGCATGATCGGCGATCCCACCGGGAAGAACCAGACGCGCCCGCCGCTCACGCGCGAGGCGATCCTCGCCAACGCCAAGACCTATCGCGATCAGGTGTTCAAAATCCTCGACCCGGCGCGCACGCAGATCCTCTTCAACTCCGAGTGGTCCGACAAGCTCGGCGCCGAAGGGATGATTCGCCTCGCTGCGCGCTACACCGTGGCGCGGCTCCTCGAGCGCGACGATTTCGCCAAGCGCTTCAAGAGCGGCCAGCCGATCGCGGTGCATGAGCTGCTCTACCCCCTGATGCAGGGCTACGACTCGGTGGCGATGAAGGCCGACGTCGAGCTCGGCGGCACCGACCAGAAGTTCAACCTGCTCGTCGGGCGCGAGCTGCAGAAGGATTACGGCCAGGAACCGCAATGCATCCTTACGATGCCGCTTCTCGAAGGACTCGACGGGCGCGACAAGATGTCGAAGTCGCTCGGCAACTATGTCGGCATCGCCGAGCCGCCGCAGGAGATGTTCGGCAAGCTCATGTCGATCTCCGACGAGCTGATGTGGCGCTACATCGAGCTGCTTTCGTTCGAATCGCTGCAGACCATCGCGCAATGGAAGCGCGAGCTCGAGCAGGGCGCGAACCCCCGCGACCTAAAGGTGCGCTTTGCCAAGGAGATCGTCGCGCGCTTCCATAGCCCCGCGGCTGCGGACAAGGCCGCGGAGGAGTTCGAGCAGCGCTTCCGCCACGGCCGCCTGCCCGAAGACATCGAGCAGTTCACCTTCTCGGCGCCCGACGCCGGTCTGCCGGTCACGCAGACACTCAAGCTGGCCGGGATGGTTTCAAGCATTTCCGAAGCTCAACGCCTGATCGAGCAAGGGGGAGTGAAGGTCGACGGGCAGCGCGTGTCGGATCGCGCGCTGCGGTTCTCGCCCGGACAAAGCTTCGTGATCCAGGCCGGCAAACGCAAGGCCGCGCGCATCAAGATCGCGTGACCCAACCAATGTACGAGGTTTACGCGCTCAAGTACGCCCATCACGATCGGCGCGCGTCGGAAAACTTCATTGGCGGTGATCCACACGACGGGCCGATGCCGCTCGACTACTACGTATGGCTGATCCGCGGCCAGGGCCGCGAGATCGTCGTCGACACCGGCTTCTCCGCCGCCATGGCCGCCAAGCGCGGTCGCGAGCATCTGCGCTGCCCCGCGCGCAGCCTGCAGTTGCTCGGCGTCGACGCGGCGCAGGTGAAGGACGTCGTCATCACGCACCTGCATTACGACCATGTCGGCAATTTCGATCTCTTCCCGCAGGCGACCCTCCACCTCCAGGAACTGGAGATGCGCTACGCCACCGGCCGCTACATGTGCAGCGCCTGCTTCAGCGGCGCGTATGAGGTCGAGGATGTCGTGGGCGTGGTGCGCCGCCTCTACGCAGGCCGTGTGCGCTTTCACGACGGTGACGCGGAGCTCGCGCCCGGCGTCTCGCTCCATCTCATCGGCGGCCACACCATGGGCTTGCAAGCGGTGCGCGTGGCGACGCGGCGCGGCTCGCTCGTGCTCGCCTCGGATGCGAGCCACTTCTACGCCAACATGGAGCAGGCACGGCCCTTCCCGATCGTCTGGTCGGTGGCCGACATGCTGGATGGCTACGAGCGCATGCGCGCCCTGGCGGCGTCGCCGGCGCACATCATTCCGGGTCACGACCCGCTCGTCATGGAGCGTTACCCCGCAGCTACGCCGCCGTTGCAAGGCGTAGTCGCGCGCCTCGACTGAAGCGCGCGTTGACCGCGGTACGGGGCAGCGTGTAGGCTGGCCGCGCCCTGAACCACCTTGGAGGAGGAGGACCATGAGGCCATTAGTAAAAGGGCTCGCCGCGGCGGCTGTGCTGAGCGTCGCCTGCGGCAGTGCCCACGCGCAGCAGAACGTCACGCTGAAGATGCAGGCCACCTGGCCGGCGAGCCTGACGCTGTACGAAAACTTCATCTTCTTCGCCGAGCGCGTCAGCAAGCTGTCCAACGGCACGCTGAAGATCGACGCCATGCCGGCGGGACAGGTCGTGCCGGCATTCGAGGTGCTCGACGCCACGCACAAGAAAGTCATCGACGGCGCTCACTCGTGGTCGGGCTACTGGGTCGGCAAGAACAAGACCGCGATCCTCATGACCGGCGGACCGGGCGGCACGTTCGGCATGGACATGATCGACGCCTTTGGCTGGATGCAGCACGGCGGCGGCATCGAGCTCGCGCAGGAGTTCTTCCAGAAGGAGCTGAAGCTCAACATCCACTGGCTCCCGATCCTGCCCTCGGGCCCGCAGGCCTTCGGCTGGTTCAAGCGGCCGATCAAGAACCTCGCCGACTTCAAAGGCATGAAGTGCCGGCAAACCGGCATGGCGGCCGAGGTGTTCCAGCGCATGGGCATGACCACCGTCAACATGCCCGGCGGCGAGATCATCCCGGCCGCGCAGCGCGGCGTCATCGACTGCGCCGAGTGGGTCGGCGGCGTGGAGGACCTGCGCCTCGGCTTCCACAACGTCTGGAAGTATCACTACACGCCGGGCATGCATGAGAACGTGACGATCGGCGAGGTGGTGTTCAACATGGACGTGTGGAAGGGCCTGTCGCCCACGCAGCAGGAGATCATCAAGAGCGCGGCGAACGAGACGTTCATCGTCTGGTGGGCGAAATGGCAGCGGCAGAACGCCGATGCGATCAAGGAGCTGCAGGAGAAACACGGCGTTCACATCCTGCGCACGCCTCCGGACATCCTGCTCGAATTCCTGAAGACCTGGGACACGATCGCGGCCGAGGAATCGCAGAAGAACCCGTTCTTCAAGAAAGTGCTCGACTCCCAGCGCGCCTATGCGTCGCTGGTGGTGCCGGCCAAGCGCTTCATGTTCCCTCCGTATTCGTTCGCGGCGAACTACTACTGGCCCGAGGGCGGCACGAAAGGCGGCGCGGCGAAAGCCGACGTCAAGAAGAAGTAGCGGTTGAGATGGCGACGGGGGCGGACATCCGCCCCCGTTTGATTTCCCGGGGGGTTAATGGCTGAGCAGTCCGCGGCCCTCATCAGGACGGTCCGCGTGATCGACAGGTTTACCGACACGACCGGGATGTGGCTCGCCTGGCTCAACCTGCCGCTGGTCGCGGCCGTGTCCTACGAGGTGATCGCGCGCTATGCCTTCAACGCGCCGACGCTCTGGTCCTTCGACGTCACCTACATGCTCTACGGCACCATCTTCATGCTCGGCGCCGCCTACGCGCTGCACAAGGGCGCCCACATCCGCACCGACTTCTTTTACGAGAAATGGTCGGCGCAGACGAAAGGCATGGTGGATTCTCTCTCGTACCTGCTGTTCTTCTTCCCGTCGCTCATCATGCTGTTCCTCGCGAGCGGCAGCGAAGCGCTCTACGCGTACAGCATCCGCGAGGTCTCCGAGCAGACGCCCTGGCGCCCGATCCTGTGGCCGTACAAGAGTGTGGTGCCGCTCGCCTGCCTGCTCCTCATGATCCAGGGCGTCTCCGAGACGATCAAGAGCGTCTACGCCTGGCGCACCGGCATCGAGCTCGAGCACAAGGAAAAGATCGAGATATGACCGGCGACGTGCTGATCGGGCTGGTGATGCTGGTGGTGATGATCGGCGCCATCTTCATCGGCATCCAGATCTCCTTCACGCTGCTTTTCCTTGCGCTCAGCTTCGGCTACCTGTCGCTCGGGCGCGTGGTGTTCGACCTCGCGTACTTCCAGACCATCGGCATGATGAAGGAGGAGCTGCTCGCGGCGGTGCCGCTCTTCATCTTCATGGGTTTCATCACCGAGCAGGCGGGACTCATGGGGCGGCTGTTCTCGGCGCTGCGCATGGTGCTCGCGCCGGTGCGCGGCTCGCTCTATATCGTCGTCATCCTCACCTCCACCGTGTTCGCCATGGCGACCGGCATCGTGGGCGCCGCGGTGACCGTGCTCGGCATCATGGCCGGTCCGATCATGATCAAGACGCGCTACGACCCGGTGCTCTCGGCCGGCGCCATCACCGCGGGCGGCACGCTCGGCATCCTCATTCCGCCATCGGTGATGCTGATCGTCATGGGCCCCGTACTCGGTGTCTCGGTCGCCGACCTCTACGCCGCGGCGTTCGGTCCGGGATTTCTGCTGGCCGGCCTTTACCTGGTTTACCTCATTGTGCGCAGCTTCATCAACCCGAGCCTGGGGCCGCCCGTGCCGAAGGAGGAGCGGGTGACGAGCATCTACGCCATCCTGCGCGAGGTCGTGATCGGCGTCCTGCCCCTCGCGCTCCTCATCGCCGCGACCCTCGGGTCGATTCTCGCCGGCCTTGCCACGCCGACCGAGGCGTCCGGCGTCGGTGCGCTTGGCGCGCTGATCCTTGCGGTGTGCTATCGCCGGCTTACTCTCGCCGGACTCAAGCAAGCGGTGATCAGCGCCACGACCACCTCGAGCATGGTGCTGCTGCTCGCCGTGACCTC
>VBCM01000114.1:0-16288 GCA_005883675.1 Betaproteobacteria bacterium | reverse complement strand
TCGTCATCATCCTGCTCTTCCTGCTCGGCTGGCCGTTCGAGTGGCCGGCGATCATCCTGGTCTTCCTGCCGATCTTCTACCCGGTGGTCGATGCGCTGAAGCCGGCGCTTTCGCAGAGCTTCGGCATTCCGCCGGAGCTCTTCATGGTCTGGTTCGGCGCGCTGGTGGCCGTGACAATGCAGACGGCCTACCTGTCGCCGCCCGTCGCCATGTCGGCCTATTACCTGAAGCAAGTCGTCAAGGAATGGTCGCTCGGCACGATTTACCGAGGCATGTTCGAGTTCATGGTGCTGCAGTGCATCGCCATCGCCATCGTGATGTTCGTGCCGAGCATCGCCACGAGCTTCCCGCAGAAGCTGCAGGCGGAGGCGCGGGCGACGACGACCGAGGACGTCGACGACAGCATGAACCGGCTCGAGGAAGATCCGTTCAAGGCGTCGCCGCCGCAGGAGGAAAACCAGGACAGCCTGGAGAAGGACGAGCTGTCGAAGCCGCCGAAGAAGTAAATTTCGACTCGCCGATCGAGCGCGCCGGGACCTGGAGCCTGCGCTGGGAGCACTACGCCGGCCGCGACATCATCCCGCTGTGGGTCGCCGACAGCGACTTCCGCGCGCCACGCGCCGTGCTTGCGGCCATGAACGCGCGCGTAGCGCACGGCGTGTTCGGCTATACCACTCCGCCGGCAGAGCTGCGCGATGCGATCGTCGAGCGCCTCGCCCGCCGCTACAACTGGGCCGTGGACCCCGCGTGGATTGTCTTCCTGCCGGGCGTGGTGCCGGGGCTGCATGTCAGCGCGCGGCGGCTATTGGCTCCCGAGGAGCACGCGCTGCTGCCCACGCCGCTTTACCAGCACTTCAAGCGGGCGCTCGAGCTCGCGCCGCGCGCTCACAGCGAAATTCCGCTCGTGCTCGAGAACGGCCGCTGGGTGTTTGATCTCGATCGGCTGCGCCGCGGCCGGACGGCGAAGACGCGCGTGCTTTATCTCTGCAATCCGCAGAACCCTGGCGGCACTGTCTTTCGGCGCGATGAGCTCGCGCGCCTTGCCGAGCTCGCTGCCGGCTGCGTCATCGTTTCGGACGAGATCCACTGCGATCTCTTGCTCGATGAGGCGGCCCGCCATGTGCCGATCGCGAGCCTCGCGCCGGAGATCTCGCGTCGCACGGTGACGCTCATGTCGGCCAATAAGGCGTTCAACATTCCGTCGGCAGGCTGCGCCTGGGCGGTGGTCGAAGATCCGCAGCTCCGCGAAGCGATGTCGCTCGACGTGCGGGCGCACGTGCTGCCGTCGCCCTCGGTGTTCGGCTATGCGGCGACGCTCGCCGCGCTGCGCGAAGGCGACGCCTGGCTCGCCGCGCAGCTCGAGTACCTGCGCGGCAACCGCGACCTCGTCGCGCGCGAGCTGCCCCTGCCGATGGCGCCGGTGCAGGCCACGTACCTGGCCTGGATCGACTGCACGGAGCTACCGGTCGCTGATGCGCATGAGCATTTCCTGCGCCACGGCGTCGCGCTCTCGCCGGGCGCGCAGTTCGGCGCGCCGCGCTTTGTCAGACTGAACTTCGGGACGCAGCGCGCGCGCCTGCGCCAAGCGCTGGAGCGCATGCGGACGGCGCTGCCTTCCGCAGGCTGAGCGCCGCCTCGAGCACGCGCTCGAGGTGCGGGTCGCGCACGCCGACGTCGTGCATGTGCTCCAGGGTGTTGCGGATGTAGTCGATGCAGGGGCCGCGCTTGCCGATGCCTTGCGCCACCAGCCGCGCACGGCCATGCAGGTCGAGCTCGCGCACATAGGAGGGATGCTGTGGATCGGCGACGAACGCGAGCGCGTTCACGCGCCTGCCGTCCGGCAGCATCGCCGGGACGACGCGCGGCTCGTACACTCGCCGCGGCATCTCGCGGCTCCAGAGCCGTGCGAGCGAGCGGCCGACTTCGCTCCGCGGGATGCGGTACGCCATGCCCCAGCACGAGCCGCCGCGGCAAAGCCCCATGACGAGCCCGGGTTTGCGGTGCGTGCCGCGGTAGCGCGTGGAAAGGATGCACAGCGCGCGGTGATAGCCGTGGACCCGGGCGAGCCGCCTGTCCCGGTAGGCGAAGCAGGGCGACCACATGAGCGAGCCATAGCCGAACACCCAGAAATCCCCGGCGGGGAGCACGGCGCGGAAGTCGGCGAGCCTCATTCTCTTTTGCCGCGCATTATGCCGGGACTGTCAACCGTTTCCCCGGGATGCGCGTTGTTCGCTACGGATCCCTAGCGGATCGTTCTTTTACACAGGAGAAGAATCCGTATGCTTAAGAAGCTCGTTGCGATGCTGATTGCCTCGGCGTTTGCGTTCACCGCGTTCGCCCAGGCGCCGAAGTCCGACACCACGCCCAGCGCGCCGTCGGCCGCCGAGGCGAAGAAGGACCAGGCGAAGCCCGCCAAGGGCGACAAGAAGAAGGCCAAGGGCGAGAAGAAAGCCAAGGCCAAGGGCAAGGGCAAGGCGAAGAGCGACGAAGCGAAGAAGTAAGCTCGCCGCTCCGAAAATCGAGCCCGGCGCGAGCCGGGCTCTTTTTTTGGCTAGAGTCTCGCGGTGCGAGCGCTTCTCTGCCTCTTCCTCGTCGCCCTCGCCTGCGCGGCGCGCGCGCAGGACACCGAGTGGCGCGTGCCGTTCATCAGCACGCCGGGCGAGGTGGTCGAGCGCATGCTCGCGCTCGCCAATACCGGCCGCGACGACTACGTCGTGGACCTGGGCTCGGGCGACGGGCGAATCGTCATCACGGCGGCGCGCCGCTTCGGCGCCCGGGGCCTGGGCATCGAGCTCGACGAGGCGCTGGTGCGCGCCTCGCGGGAGAACGCCCGGCGCGCGGGCGTCGCCGACCGGGCGAGCTTCGCCCAGGGCGACGTGCTCACCGCCGATTTTTCCGCCGCGACCGTCGTGACGCTGTACCTGCTGCCCGAACTCATCGGCCGGCTGCAGCCACGGTTCCTTGCCTACCTTAAGCCGGGTACGCGGGTCGTCTCCCACGCCTTCCGCATGACCGGCTGGCGGCCCGACGCGAGCCAGACCCTTCAGGTCGCCGGTCCCCACCCCGGGCAGGGCGACGAGAGCACGCTTTACCTGTGGATCGTACCGGCGGCGGTGCGGGGCGTCTGGGCCGGCGGGGGCATGCGCGTGCGTATCGAGCAGAACTACCAGGAAATCGATGTCGAGGGTGCCACCGAGGCCACGCTCCGCGGCGCCGACATCGCCTGGCGATCCCCGGCGGGCCGCTTTCGCGGGCGCGTCGAGGGCGATCGCATCATCGGCGATGACGCACGCGTGCTCGCGCGCGAGCGCTAAAGCACCTTGCCGGGATTCATCAGCCCCTGGGGATCGAGCGTCTGCTTGAGGCGGCGCATCAGCTCGAGCTCGAGCGGCGACTTGTGCGCACGAATCTCGTCGCGCTTTAGCTGCCCGAGGCCATGCTCGGCAGAGATCGAGCCGCCGAGCTCGGCTACGGTGTCGTAGACGATGCGGTTCACCGCCGCGCGCTCGGCGACGAGCCGCTCGGGGCCGACGTTGTAGTGGATGTTGCCGTCCCCGACGTGGCCGAAGGCGTAAATGCGCACGTCCGGGTAGCGCGCGGCGAGTCGCTCGGTGGCGCGCTCGATGAAATCGGCCGTTTTGGAGATGGGCACCGCGACATCGTGCTTCACGTTGGTGAACTGCGCCTCGGGCACCGTCTCGCGGATGCGCCAGAGCGCGCGCGCCTGCTCGCCGCTTTGCGCGAGCGCCGCGTCGGCGAGCGCGCCGCGCTCGGCCGCGTCCATGAGCGCCTTTTCCACCCGCTCGCGCAAAGCCTGCTCTTCGCCGCTGTCGGCGATCTCGACGAGCACATACCAAGGATGCGGCCGCGCGAGCGGGTCTTGCGTGCCGGGCGCGAAGGCGAGCACCGCCTCGACGCAGTTGCGCGACAGGAGCTCGAATGCGCTCAGCCGCTCGCCGAGCCGCTCGTGCAGGAAGGCGAGCAATTCCATCGCCGCCGCCGCGCTGGCGAGCGCGATCCATGCCGTGGCGCTGGCGCTCGGCTTCGGATGCAGCCGCAGCACCGCCGCGGTGATGATGCCGAGCGTGCCTTCGGCGCCGAGGAAAAGCTGCTTGAGATCGTAGCCCGTGTTGTCCTTGCGCAGGCCGCGCAGAGCGTTCCAGATGCGCCCGTCGGGCAGCACCACTTCGAGGCCCAGCACCTGCTCGCGCGCCGCGCCATAGCGCAGCACGTTCACGCCGCCCGCATTGGTGGAGAGGTTGCCGCCGATCTGGCAGCTGCCTTCGGCGGCGAGCGAGAGCGCAAACAACCGTCCGGCCTCATCGGCCGCCCGCTGCACATTGGCGAGCACGCAGCCGGCTTCGACGGTGATCGTATCGTTAAGGCGATCGAGCTCGCGGATCCGGTTCATGCGGCCGAGCGCGAGCACGATCTCGCGGCCTTTGCCGGTGGGCACCGAGCCGCCCGAGAGGCCGGTGTTGCCGCCCTGGGGAACGATCGCCACGCCGTGCGCGGCGCAGAGCTCCACCACGCGCGCGACTTCCGCCGTACTCGCGGGCCGCACCACGCATTCGGCGCTCCCGCTGTATTGGCGCCGCCAGTCTGTAAAGTACGGCCGGGTATCTTGCGATGCAGTCAGGACGTGGGCGGCGCCTACAATGTCGCGAAGCATCTCAATCATCGATCGTTCTGGATTCTCTTATGGTCAGCCGCGCAAAGGAAGTAGGACCGAGGCGCTATCGCGAATCGGCCGGTCGCTATTACGAGGACTTCGAGATCGGCGACGTCTACGAGCATCGCCCGGGCCGCACGCTCACCGAAGCGGACAATATCTGGTTCTCGCTGCTTACGATGAACCAGCACCCGTTGCATATCGACTCGGTCTACGGCGCGGCCACCGACTTCGGCCGGCCGCTCGTCAATTCCGCGCTCACGCTCGCCATCGTCACCGGCATGAGCGTCTCGGACGTGAGCCAGAAAACGGTGGCCAATCTGGGCTGGGACAAGGTGCGCCTCACCGCGCCGGTGTTCGCGGGCGACACCATCTACGCCGAGTCCGAAGTGATCGGCAAGCGCGAATCGGCTTCGCGAGCGCACCATGGCATCGTCACGGTGCGTACCACCGGCAAGAAAGCCGACGGCACGGTATTCATGACTTTCGAGCGCTCGGCGCTCATTCCGCTGCGCGGCCACGCCGTCGATGACCGGCTGGATTACTAGCGCGCTCCTCCTCGCCGCGCTCACCACGGCGAGTGCCGCAGCCGATGAGCCGATCGCGATCGGCGCGGTGGTGTCGGAATCGGGCGCGCACGCCGCGCCGGCCGCGGAATACCGAAAGGGCTTGCTTCTCTGGCAGGAAGAGATCAACGCCGCGGGCGGCCTCCTCGGCCGGCGTGTCGAGCTGCGCTTCAAGGACGACGGCTCGGAAGCGGTGCGCGCCGGCGAGGCGTACGGCGAGCTGATCCGCGACGGCGCCCAAGTCCTGATCGGCCCGTACGGCTCGGCGGCCACCTTGACCGCCGCGGCGGAAGCCGAGCGCGCGCGGCGCGTGCTGCTGAATGCCGCCGGGCCATCGAGCGAGATACACAAGCGCCAGCCGCAGTACGTTTTCCAGACGCTGCCGCCGTACGCAGCTTACGCCGACGGCCCGCTATGGGCGGCGAGCGAAGCGGCCGTGGACTCGCTCTACATCGTCGCCCGGGACGACGCCGCGTCGCGCGACATGGCGGAGGCGGCGCAAACGCAGGCGCGCGCCCTCGGCTTCGCCAACGTGACGCTCGAAATCTACTCCGGGCGCACCGAGGATTTTCTGCCCCAGCTCTACAAGGCGATGGGCACCAATGCCGACGGCTGGATCGCCTTCGGCGAGGCGCGCGACGCTGCGCAGATGGTGAAGACGCTCAAGCGCCAGGGCTACGTGCCCAAGGTGCTCTATGCGCGCGCCGCCGTCGAGCCGCGCTTCGTCGCGCTCGTTGGCCAGGACGCCGAGTTCATCCTCGGCTCGAAAGAGTACGATGCGCGCTTTTCGACTGCGGGCAACGCCGAGTTCGTGAAAGCCTTCACCGCCAAATGGTCGGCGCCGCCGGGCGCTGTCGCCGCCGCCGGCTACACCGCCGGCGTGGTGCTCGCCGCCGGCGTGCGCCGGGCTGGCAGCGTCGAGCCGCAGAAATTGCGCGGCGCTCTTGCGGCGCTGAAGATCGACACGGTGCTCGGACCCTATAGCGTCGACCCGGCGAGCGGCGCGCAGGTCGGCATGAAGCCTGCACTGCTGCAGATCGTAAAGGGCCGCCCGCAGCCGATCTGGCCCGAGGCATTCGCGGGCGAGCGCAGCCTGCTGCCTTTCGAGCCCTGGGCCGAGCGCAAGATCCTGCGATGATCCGCTCGTTCCTTTTTACGCCGGCCAACGTGCCGCGCCGGGTCGAGAAAGCGCTGTCGCTCGCCGCCGACGCGGTGATCCTCGACCTCGAGGACTCGGTCGCTCCCAGCGACAAGGCGCCGAGCCGCAAAGCCGTGCGCGCTGCGCTGGGCAAGCCGCACCAATGTCTGCTCTACGTGCGCGTGAATGCGCCCGCCACGCCGTATTGCTATGCCGATCTGGTCGAGACGCTTGCGCCCGGCCTCGATGGCGTGGTGGTGCCCAAGATCGAGAGCGCGGCCGACTTGCACGCGATCGACTGGCTGATGGCGAACCTCGAGCGCGAGCGCGGCATGGCCGAAGGCTCGCTCGACCTCATGCCACAGATCGAGACGGCAGCGGGCGTGCAGCGCGTCGACCGCATCCTCCAGGCGCGAAACCTTAGGCCCTACCGCGGCCCCTGGCGGGTGAAGCGCGTGTGCTTCGGCGCGGCCGACTATGCCAACGACCTGGGACTCTCGCCGACACTCGAGGAGGCGGAGCTCGCCGATGCCCGCGCCCGCATCGTGCTCGCCTCGCGCGCGGCAGGAATGGAAAATCCGATCGACAGCCCCTGGTTCCATTTCAAGGAGAGCCAAGCCTTCGCTCGCGCCCTCGAGAGGAGCCGCCGCGGCGGCTTCCAGGGACGCTGTTGCGTGCATCCCGAGCAGATCGAGCCGGTGAACCGCGCCTACCTGCCGACACCGCAAGAGCTCGCGGCCGCCGAGCGCATCGTCGCCGCCTTTCGCGACGCCGAGAGCCGCGGCCAAGCGGCCATCCAGGTGGACGGGCAGATGATCGATTACCCGGTCGCCTACCGCGCGCAGGCGCTGCTCGACGCGGTTCGCAGCCTCAAGAACGCATGACGAGCGAAGTGATTCTCGTGCCGGGCCTGTGGGTGCCGGCGGCGGCGATGGCGCTCATTGCGGCGCGCCTCGCGCGCCGCGGCTATGTGACACGCAGCTTCGCCTACCGGGGCCGCGCGCCGCTCGAGGCGAACATCGAGCGGCTCGCGCGCTACATCGACGGACGCACGGTGCATCTCGTCGGCCACAGCCTCGGCGGCGTGCTGGTCTACGACATGCTCGCGTGCCATACGGAAATGGCGAGCGGCAACGTGGTGCTGCTCGGCGCGCCGGTGCGCGGCTGCCACGCGGGACGGCGGCTCGGCTCGCGAACGCTCGGCCGGTGGATGCTCGGCGCGTGCGCCGCGCGCTGGGAAAAGCGCGAGGCGCGCTGGCAGCGTGCCGAGCGGCTCGGCGTGATCGCCGGCACGCTGCCGCTCGGCCTCGGTCGGGCGCTCGGCGCGCTTCCCGGCGACAATGACGGCGTGGTGTGCGTCGATGAAACGACGGTCGAGGGTATGAGCGACCGCGCGCTAGTGCCCGCCGGGCACAGCATGCTCGCGGTCTCCGGCCGCGTGAGCGCGCTCGTCGAGCATTTCCTGGGCACGGGACGTTTCGCATGAAAACGCTCGTCGCGCTCCTCGCTGCTGCGCTCGTCGCCGGCTGCGAATCGCTCTCGTACTACTCGCAGGCGATCGGCGGGCACTTTCAGCTGCTCGCCGCCGCGCGCCCGATCGACTCCTGGCTCGCCGACCCGGCGACGCCCGCGGATCTCAAGACGCACCTCGAGACGGCGCAGCGTATCCGCGAGTTCGCTACCCAGGATCTGCACCTGCCCGATAACGCCAGCTACACGTCCTATGCCGATGTGGGACGGCGCTACGCCGTCTGGAACGTCTTCGCTGCGCCGCAGTTTTCGGTCGAGCCGAAGCCCGAGTGTTTTCCGTTCACCGGCTGCGTCGCCTATCGCGGCTTCTTCTCGGAGCAGGAGGCCAGCCGCTACGCGGAGAAACTGCGCAAGGAAGGCTACGATGTCTACGTCGGCGGCGTGCTTGCCTACTCGACGCTCGGCTGGTTCGACGATCCGTTGCTTTCGACCTTCATCCGCTACCCTGAGGCCCAGGTGGCGCGGCTCGTGTTCCATGAGCTCGCCCACCAGCTCGTGTACGCCAAGAACGACACCACGTTCAACGAATCGTTCGCGGTGGCGGTAGAAGACGAAGGCGTCCGCCGCTGGCTCGCGTCGCAGCACCGCACGGCCGAGCTCGAGGCTTTCCGCGCCGGGCAGGAGCGAAAACGCGACTTCTACGCGCGCGTCAAGGAAACGCGCGAGCGCTTGAAGACGATTTACGCGTCGCACCTGCCGCGCGAGGCGATGCTCGAGCAAAAGCGCGGGGAGTTCGAGCGGCTGCGCGCCGCGTTCCCGGGCGTGGTGCCGGCCGAGCCGAACAACGCTTTCCTGGTGTCCGTCGCCCTCTACACCGAGCTCGTGCCTGCCTTCGAGCGACTGCTCGCCGCCTCCGGCGGCAGCCTCGACCGGTTCTACGCACGCGCCCGCGACCTCGCGCAAGAAGGGCGCGCGCAGCGCGACGCCGTCCTCGCGCGGGCTAACTGAGCGGAATGTCGACGATCTTGCGGTAGGCGGGCCGCTCGCGCAGCCGCTCGAACCAAGCCTCGACGTTCGGGAACCGCGGTCGCTCGATCGGCACGCGCATCCAGCGTTGCAACTCGCAGCCGATCGGAATGTCGCCCATGGTGAAAGCGCTGCCGGTGACGTAGCTCTTGCTCGCGAGACTCTGCTCCAGCACCGGCAGCAGCTTCTCGGTCTGCAAGCGGCCTGCCTCGATTGCCTTCAGGTCGCGTTTTTCCGCCGGCGTGCGAATCAAGCCCCAGAAGACGTCCCGCATGGCGCGCTGGAACGTGAACGCCCAGTCCATCCAGCGCTCCGCGTCCGCACGTGCGCGCAGATCCGTCGGCGACAGCGTGCCGGCTGCGTGCTTCGCGCACAGGTAGCGCACGATGGTGTGGGACTCCCACAGAATGAACCCGTCATCGTCGATCGTCGGGACGAGTGAGTTCGGGTTCATCCGCAGGTACTCCGGGGTCTTCGTCACGCCGTGCTCCATGCCGGCGTCGATGCGCTGGTACTTGAGGCCCAGCTCTTCGAGCGCCCACAGCGCCTTCTTCACGTTTACGGAATTGACGCGTCCCCAGATCTTGAGCATCAGAACCCCACCGCCTGGCCGTCGCGCCGCGGATCGCTCGCCACGTAATAACCGCCGTCGAGCTTCCAGATGAGCTGCGCGGCTCCGAACTGGTTGTAGTCGTCGATCGTGACGATGCGGTGGCCCCGGCGCTGTAGCTCTTCGAGCGTCGCGTGCGGAAAGCCGTCCTCCTCCACGCTGACGTCCATGCCTTGCACGTAGCGGAAGCGCGGGCCGTCGCACGCCGCCTGCGGGCTCTGCTCGTAGTCGGCGAGCCGCACCATCACCTGCGTATGGCCCTGTGGCTGCATGGTGCCGCCCATGACGCCAAAGCTCATCACCGGCTTGCCGTCCCGGGTCACGAAACCCGGGATGATCGTCTGGTATGGGCGCTTGCGCGGCCCGACGCAGTTGGGGTGGCCGCGCTCGAGGACGAAGGTGGCACCTCGGTTTTGCAGCGAGATGCCGTCCACCACCACGCCCGAGCCGAACCCCATGTAATTCGACTGAATGAAGGACACCATCATGCCGCTCGCATCCGCAGCGGTGAGATAGACCGTGCCGCCCTTCGGCGGCGTGCCGTGGCCGTAGTGCTGCGCACGCTTGAGGTCGATGAGCTTCGCGCGCGACTTGAGATATCCGCGATCGAGGAGCCGCTCGGGGCGCACGTCCATGTACTCGAGGTCGCCGACATAGCGCCAGGCATCGGCGAAGGCGAGCTTTATCGCTTCGATCTGCAGGTGGACGCTGTCCGGCCCGTCGACGCGGTGCGAGCGCAGCTCGAAGCTCTCGAGAATGCCGAGCGCCATCAGGGCGACGATGCCCTGGCCGTTGGGCGGGATCTCGTGCAGCGTGTAGCCGCGATAGTCCATCTCGAGGGGCTTAACCCACTCTGGCCGGTGCGCCGCCATGTCGGACGCTCGCAGCGCGCCGCCCTCGAGCACATCGGCGTGCGCCGGAAAGCGAAAGCGCTCGCCCATGGCCGGCGCGCGGCCGCCGGGCATGAAAGCCTCGGCGAAGCCGGGCTGCGTCTTCAGCTCGGGCATTTGCTTGGCCCACTGTCCGGCGATCGTCGGCGACACGAGGAAGCCGTCCCGCCCGTAATGGATCGCGCGTTCGAAGAGCCGCTCGAAGGGCACGCGGCCCCATTTGCGGTGCAGCTCCACCCACGCCGACACGCAGCCGGGCACCGTCACGGTATTCCAGCCGCGCAGCGGCATCGCCTTCTGGCCGCCGAAGTAGTCGAGCGTCCACGCCGCGGGCGAGCGCCCCGAGGCGTTCAAGCCATGCAGCTCGCGCCCGTCCCAGACGATGGCGTAGGCGTCCGAGCCAATGCCGTTCGAGACCGGCTCGACGAGGCTCAGCGTGATCGCGGTGGCGAGCACTGCATCGATCGCCGTGCCGCCCTCTGCGAGTATCTGCAAGCCTGCCTGCGCCGCGAGCGGCTGGGACGTGGCCACGGCGTTGGCCGCCAGCAGCGGCTTGCGCGGCCACGCGTAGGGGTTTTGCCAGGAGAAGGGCGTCATTGCACGGCCTCGAAGTCGAGCACCACGCGACCGACGACGCGGCCGGCCTTCAGATCCTCGAGCGCCGTGTTGGCCTCGTGCCCGGGCCGCGTCGTCACCGGCAGCGGCTTGAGCGTGCTCTTCTTCGCGAGCGCCACCACCTTTTTCAGCTCCGGCAGGCTGCCGACATACGAGCCGATGATGCCGACCGCGCGTTGCGCGATCGGCGGCAGCGCATGCACCAGCTCGCCGCCGTACAGGCCGCAGATGATGTAGCGGCCGCCTTTACGCAACGCGCCGATGCCAAGCGCCGCCGTGGCCGGGCTGCCGACGAAATCGAGCGCACCGGCGATGCCGCGCAGCTGCTCCACAGCCTCCGGCGCGCGCGTATTGACAGTGCGCTTCGCGCCGAGTTTGGCGGCAGCGCTGAGCTTGGCGTCGTCGATGTCGCAGGCGACGATGTTCTTCGCGCCTTGCTCGCGCAGGATCGAGATGCCGATGAGTCCAAGTCCGCCGCAGCCGAGCACTGCGACTTGGTCCTTCGCTCCCAACTCCGGAAGCTTCGCTGCCGCGCTATACGCGGTGAGCGCCGAGCAGGCGAGCGTCGCAGCGAAGGCGTCGTCGATGCCGCGAGTGTCGATGAGGTATTTCGGGTCCGGCACGAGTACATGCGTCGCGTAGGCGCCGGGGCGATTCACGCCGAGGAAGCGCGTGCCGGAGACACAGTAGTTGTCCTGGCCGCTCTTGCACACGGCGCACTTTCCGCACCCGATCCACGGATAGACGAGGCGCTTGTCGCCGACCTTCACGCCGCGCGCGCGAGGGCCGAGCGCTTCGACCATGCCGAACGGCTCGTGCCCGAGCGTGAACGGCGGGATGCAGCCGCGCTCCTTGACGTAGAAGCGCTTGCCGCCGCCCAAGTCGAAGTAGCCCTCCCAGATGTGCAGGTCGGAGTGGCAGACGCCCGCGCGGGTGACGCGCATCAGCACTTCGCTGCCCTGCGGCTTCGGCGTCTCGGCGAGCACCTTCTGCAGCGGCCTGCCGTGCTCGACGATCTGATAGCTGATCATTGCTTTCGCCGCCTCGCCTCAAACATTCGCGCTCGCGCTCAGCGCCTGGTCGATGTCCCAGAGGATGTCGTCGAGGGTCTCGATGCCGACCGAGATGCGCACCATGTCGGGCGTCACGCCCGCCTTGAGGAGATCCGCCTCGTCCATCTGCCGGTGCGTGGTCGAGGCGGGGTGGATCACCAGCGTTTTTGCGTCGCCGATGTTCGCGAGATGGCTCATGAACTGCGCCGCCTCGATGAAGCGCTCGCCGGCCTTGGCGCCGCCCTTGACGCCGAAGTTGAGGAGCCCGGAAGCGCCCTTGGGCAGATATTTCTGCGCCAAGCGATAGTATTTGTTGTCGGGCAGTCCCGGATAGTTCACCCAGGCGACGCGCGGATGCTCGCGCAGGAACTTCGCCACGCCGCGCGCGTTCTCGCAGTGCCGGTCCATGCGCACGTGCAGCGACTCGAGGCCCTGGAGCAGGAGCCACGCGTTCATCGGCGAGAGCGCCGGGCCGAAGGTGCGCATGATCTCCATGCGCGCCTTCATCGTGAAGCCGAAGTCGCCGAAGGTCTCGTGGAAGATGACGCCGTGGTAGCCGGGCGAGGGCGAGGTGAACTCGGGGAACTTGCCGTTGCCCCAGTTGAACTTGCCCGACTCGACGATCACGCCGCCCATCGTCGTGCCGTGGCCGCCGATGTATTTCGTCGCCGAGTGCACGACGATGTCCGCGCCCCATTCGAACGGGCGGCAGAGATACGGAGAAGGCACGGTGTTGTCGACGACGAGCGGGATCTCCGCCTCGTGCGCGATCTTGGCGAGCGCCTGGATATCGACGATGTTGATGAGCGGGTTGCCGAGCGTCTCCGCGTAGAGAAGCTTCGTGTTCTTTCGGATGGCGCGGCGGAAATTCTCGGGCTCATCGGGCGCGACGAACGTCGTCTCGATGCCGAGCTTCTTCAGGTTGACGTTGAGCAGCGTGTGTGTGCCGCCATAGAGCGTGGCGGCGGACACGATGTGATCGCCGCCTGAGCAAAGCGTGAGGATCGCCGTGACCTCCGCCGCCTGCCCGGTGGCGCAGGCGAGCGCCGAGCGGCCGCCTTCGAGCGCGGCCATGCGCTCTTCGAACACGGCGACCGTCGGGTTCGAGATGCGCGAGTAAACGTTGCCGAAGGTCTGGAGGTTGAAGAGGCTCGCGGCATGCTCGGCCGAGTCGAAGACGAAGGAGGTCGTCTGGTAGATCGGCGCCGCGCGCGCCCCGGTGGCCGGATCCGGGATTTGCCCCGCGTGCAGGCAAAGCGTCTCGAAGCCGAATTTGCGGTCCGCCATCGGCTGCGATTCTAGCCGCGGCGGCAGCGCCGGCGCGCTACTCGCGTTGCTCGGGCTTGGGGGCGGGGGCGGCCTGCTCGCGCTGGGCGCTCGTCGCCCGGCGGTATTCCGAGGGCGGCACGCCGACCTGGTTCAGGAAAAAGCGCGTGAAGTTGCTCTGCGCGGAGAAGCCAAGCTCGGCCGCCACCTCGCCGATCTTGCCGCGGCCCGAGGAAAGCCGCGAGATCGCCGTCTCGATGCACAGCATGTCGAGGTAGACGCGCGGCGAGAAGCCGGTGCAGATCTGGAAGAGATCGTAGAAGCGCGAGCGCGAGAGGCCGACCTGGCTCGCGAGCTCGTCCATGTTGAGCTCCTTGTTCGGCCTCGCGCGCAGGAGCGCGATCGCCCGCCGGATGCGCGTGTCCTCGAAGCGCGAGCCGCGCCACAGGCGCGACTGCGCGCGGCGCCCGGCGAAATAGGTCTCGACGATGGAAAGGAGCAGCTCCTGCAGCATGAACTCCAGGCGCTCGGGCGACAGGAACCGGTCGTTCTGCACTTCCACCGCCAGCGCGTCCGCGAGCTGGCGGATGCGCGGGGTGATGGCCTCCGCCGCCTGCATGAACGGGTGGCGCTCGTCGGTCTCGAACACGGCCGGGAAGCAGGAGCGCAGCCACTCGCGCCCTGCGTGCAGCGCGAGCACGCGCGTCGGGCCGGGGCTTACATGGGATTCGCCGGGGTTGAGGAACAGCACGCCGTCATAGCGGCTTTGCAGCACGATGACGGGATCGGCCTGCGCCTCCAGCCGGTCGCCGGCAGTGAGCTCGGCCAGCACCAGCCGGCCGAAACGGCCCTCGCTAAGTCTCAACGTGCTCCCCATGCACGGACAGAATACTCCTATAGCGCCCTAGTACGCGAGCCAGCGCGGGCGCTTGGCCGAGATTATGTGCGTATTCACACCGACCCAGTTAAGTCCGCCGAAGAGCCGCCCGTGCTCGATCTTGACGCAGCGGTCCATCACCGCGTCGAGCCCGGCAGCGTGCGCCTTGGCCGCCGCCGCCTCGTTTTTGACCCCGAGCTGCTGCCATAGCACTTTCGCGCTAATGGCGATGGCGTCCTCGGCGATCGGCATGACGTCCGCGGTCTTGCGAAAGACGTCCACGATGTCGATCTTCTCGGGCACCTCGCGCAGCGACGGATAGCACTTCTCGCCGAGGATCTCGCGGTACTTCGGATTCACCGGCACGATGCGGTAGCCGTGCTCCTGCATGTACTTCGCGGCGAAGTAGCTCGGCCGATACCAGTCCGCCGATAGCCCCACCACGGCGATGGTGTGGCTCTCGCGCAGGATGCGGCGCAGGCTGTTGATGTCGTCTGCCATGACGCGCCTACTATAATCCAAGCGTCTGGAGGCCTTCCCCCATGTACGTCGAAGAGCGCATGTACACGCTGAGGCCCGGTACGGCGCCGGAATACCTCAAGTACTACCAGAACGACGGCATGAAGGTGCAGCTCAAGCACCTGCCGCACATGGTGGGCTACTACGTCACCGAGGTCGGCACGCTCAACATGATCGTGCACATGTGGGCCTACGAGAGCCTGGATCAGCGCGAGCGCTGCCGCGCCGCGATGTCCGCCGATCCCGACTGGCAGGCCTATGTTGCCAAGATCCGGCCGCTGATGGAGCGCCAGGAAACGCGCATCATGAAATGCGCGCCGTTCTTCGTCGAGCGGCTGAAACGGATGCTCGCCGCCGTCAAATAGTCCGGTGAGCGTCGATCCAGCCCGGTGAGCGTCCATCCGCAAGTGCAGGCGTTGCTCGAGCGCGTGGCGCGCTCGCCGCTGCCGCCGTACCACAGCGTTTCACCCTTCGTCGCCCGGCGCATCTACCGCGACACGCGCGCGGCGCTGGCGCCGCAGGCGCCCGAGCTGCCGGAAGTCCGGCTGCTCGCCTTCCAGAACTACGCCATGCGCGTCTATCGCCCGGTGCGCGGGCAAACGCTGCCGGCGCTCGTGTACTTCCATGGCGGCGGCTGGACCATCGGCGATCTCGATACGCACGATGTGCTTTGCCGGAGCCTCGCGCTCGGTGCGCGCTGCGCGGTGTTCTCGGTCGACTACCGGCTCGCGCCGGAGCACCCCTTCCCCGCCGCGGTGGACGATTGCTGGGCAGCCACGCGCTACGTGGCCGAGCATGCGCGCGAGCTCGACGTCCACGGCATCGCGCTCGGCGGCGACAGCGCCGGTGGCAACCTCGCCGCAACTGTTGCGCTGCTCGCGCGCGAGCAAAACGGACCGGCGCTCGCCTTCCAGCTGCTCATCTACCCGGCCACCGATCAGCGCTGCGCCACTGCGTCGCACGAGCGCAATGCGCAAGGCTATCTGCTCACCCGCGACGCGATCCAATACTTCCGCCGTGCTTACTTACCGCAGGAGAGCGACTGGCTGGACTGGCGCGCTTCGCCGCTGCTCGCCAAGCGCCACGCCAACCTGCCGCCGGCGCTCATCATCACGGCGGGCTTCGACCCGCTGCTGGACGAAGGCCGCGCGTATGCAGACAAGCTGCGCGCGGCGGGGGTGGAAGTTGCCTACCGCGAGTATGCGGACATGGTGCATGGCTTTGTGCTTTTCGGCGGCGTGCTGGATACGGCCAATGCGGCCGTGGCGGAGTGCTGCGCGGCGCTGCGCCGCGCGTTCGAGAGCGTGGCGGCATGAAGCCGGACCTCAAGACGCGCCACGGTGGGCGCATCCTCGCCGACGCGCTCGCCGCGCAGGGCGTGCGCGTCGCCTTCGGCGTGCCGGGCGAGAGCTACCTGCCGGTGCTCGATGGGCTGCACGATCTGCGGGAGGAGATCAAGTTCATCGTTTGCCGCCAGGAAGGCGGCGCCTCGTACATGGCCGAGGCCTACGGCAAGCTCACCGGCGAGCCGGGCGTGCTCTTCGTGACGCGCGGCCCCGGCGCCACCAACGGCGCGATCGGCGTGCA
>VBCM01000113.1 GCA_005883675.1 Betaproteobacteria bacterium | reverse complement strand
CGGTGAGCCAGATGATCGCGATCCCGCTACTCCTATTCCACGACCGGTTGTTCGGCTTGGACTGCCAATGGTGGGGAACCATCCTCATCAACGTCGCGGCGGTGCTGACGGTGGCGTCGATGGTTTACTACCTGCGCAAGGCGCTGCCCTATGCGGCAACCCGCAGTTGATATAATTGCAACCCTCGCGGGAATAGCTCAGTTGGTAGAGCGCAACCTTGCCAAGGTTGAGGTCGCGAGTTCGAGACTCGTTTCCCGCTCCAGATTGCAAGGGAAGGCCCGATTCGGCGTAAATGCGGGCCTTCCCTTTTTCATCTCAACGCAAGGCGGGATGGCAGAGTGGTCATGCAGCGGCCTGCAAAGCCGTGGACGCCGGTTCGATTCCGACTCCCGCCTCCAAAGATTCGTTGCCGGCGCCTGCCGCGGCGTTTTTGACAGCTTCTTGCATTCTGCATATGCTGGTGCATATGCAATCTTCCGGGCGCGCAGTGGCTAGGCAGAACCGCGGCGCCAGCGGCCGCCGCACCGCGGTGCTGTTCGCGCGCGTCAGCGCCAACGAGCGGCCGCAGGTGGAGGCGATGGGGCCGCGCCTGCAATGCGTGGAGACGCTGCCGCGGATGCCGCGGCGGCCGCGGCGGCGCGCATGCATGCCACCGTGGAGGCAGGTAGCGAGAAAGCGAGCGATCTCAGGCTGCGCATCGGCTTGCAGAGCGGCCCTGTGACCCAGCAGGGCCACGACGTGCTCGGCGACACCGTCACCCTCGCGCTCGAGTTCTCGCGGCTCGCCGAAAACGGCCAGATCGTCACTTCGGCGGAAACGGCGGCCAGCCTCAATCCGGCCGTGCAGGCCGCGGTGCGCCCGCTCGCGCCGGGGAGCGCGGGCGGGGGTCTCGCGCTGCGCGAAGTGGCGTGGCGCGATGCGACCGACCGGCTTCTCGGGGCGCAAAAGGAGGCGCCGGCGCGGCGGCACGGCGCAATACGGCTCGCCTATCGCGACAAGGTGCTGGTGCGGCGCCGCGAGTGGGACGTCGTCACGATCGGCAGGGATGCCGAGCTCGACTTCGTCATCTCCCAGCAGAGCGTTTCGAGGCGCCACTGCGACGTCATCCGGCGCGAAGGCCGCTTCCTTCTGCGCGATCACAGCACCAACGGCACCTTCGTGATGATCGAGGGCGAAGGCGAGCTGCATGTGCATGTGGGCGAGCTCGTCCTCGCGAAGAGCGGATGGATCGCGCCCGGCCTCTCCGGCGACGTGACGGAGGACGTGGTGCGCTACTGGTGCGAATGAAAGCTTAGGAGAGGGCGCTGAAGCGAAAGCCCTGCCGGCTCGCGCCGGCGGTGCGAAAGGCGATCGCGCGGCCGAAGCACGCGATGTAGCCGACGTAGCCGGCGGTAAAGCTGCCGCTCCTCTTGGCGGCCTGCCAAGACGCGCTGTTCTTCAGATCGATGAAGCAGATCACGCGCTCGCGCTGGTGGCGCGCGGCGATCTCGTTGCCGGCGGCATTGAGCAAGCCGGCGATGCCGAGGCCGCGATACGCGGGATGAACGAACGTCTTGTACATGTAGCAATCGCTCGGCCTGAATTGCACCCACAGTCCCGCCGCGTGGGGCGTCGCCCGGAACCCGAGCCACTCATAGCCGACGAGGCGCCAGCGGTCAAAGGCGCCGACACAGACATCGCCGCGCTCGAATGCCGAGCGCAGCTGCGCCTCGTTCAATTGGAGCGCCGGATCGAAGCTCCACAGGCGAAGCTCGGCTTCCTTCACCAGCCGGCAACGAATCGCGTCAGGCGCGGCGGGCTGAGGCGAGCCCTCGAGGGGCCGCACCACCACTCGCGCGATCCGGATGCCGGCGCGCCGGGCCGCCGCAAGCGCGATGCGCGTGATGAGCTGGCGGAACGTGCTCAAAAGAGGAGAGACATGGTCTGCGCGATGCCGCAGCGGCAAGCGCGGGATGCTGGATCACGCGGGGTGCTTATTGGTTGCGGCGATGCAAAGTTGCCATAGGCGCTGCGAGGGCGATGCGAGCACGCGACACGCCGATCGGACTACCGGCGTGCGCGCCTTACAATGGGCGAGACAACCGGCCCAGGTGGCGAAACTGGTAGACGCAGCGGACTTAAAATCCGCCGGCCTTGACCGGCCGTGCCGGTTCGATTCCGGCCCTGGGCACCACCTGAACGGCGCGGCACATCGCTTGCTCGACGAAATGCCGGCATGGCCGATGACGCGCAATCACCGCAGGCGAAGGATCCCGACCTCGTACGCTGGGCGGGCGAGCTCGGCGTGACCTACGAGGAGCTTGTCTCGACGCTCGACTACGCCGGCCCAACCTTCAGGGACCGCGCGCTGGAGCTTACTGGGGCGGCGATGCCGGAATCACCGAGGGACATAGAGAATCCGTCCCTTCCCGGCGCTGGCAATATTCTAGGCGCGCCTTCTCCTGGCATAGCAGCCGCCAGACACCGGCCTCGTTAGCGCAGCGCAGGCATTGCAGCGACGCCGCGCCGGTGAGCGAGGCGCAGGCGTCTTCAAACGCGGCAGGCACCGACGAGCCGGCAGCGGCCTGCGATATGGGAGAGAGCGGCGCGAGCGCGGCCTGCAACACCTTTGGACGCGCGGCGCGGCGTTGCGGCCTTTCCGCCGCGCTTGCGGCAGCGGCGAGCTTCGGCTGCGCGACCGCCTTCGGGGCGGGAAGCGCTGAGCGGACCTGCATGCGCTCATCCGAGCGGTATACGAGCGATGCGCCGAGGAAGCACACCGTGACCAAGACGGCCACCTGGCCGACCGTGCGAGCGGCATGCGTGCCGGCGTTGCGCGTGGCGCGTACGCACCAGGCGAGCAGTAGCGCCACGATGCATAGCCATGCCACGAGCGGCGCTGCATTCCTCAGCGGCAGCGAGGCGAAGAGGCACGCAGCCGCGATCAGGGCGGCGCCGAGCAGCGTGGGAAGGATCGCGCGATCGAACGCGGAGCCCGGCGCGGCGGGCGTTATGGCGGCGACGCGAAGGCCGCGCGGTTCGCGCACGAACGGACCCGCGGCCACCAGGTCGAGGCTCGCGAGAAACGCTTCGAGCGGTGCTTCCTCGGTTGTGTCAATCCAGCGTTCGACCTCCTCCTGTGGCGCTCGCAGCACGCGCGCCAGCCGGGGCACGCCACCGACGGCATGCGCCGCAGTGCGCAGAACGTTCGCATAGCGCTCGCGCCGCGACGTGGCCTCGCCGCGCGCATGCAGCTCCTTTGCCGCCACGGCGCGGCGCACTTCCTGGTCCGGCGTGCTGGCGCCGAGCTCGAGCTCGGTGAGCCGATCAGACAGCAAGCGCAGCTTGCGGAGAACCTCGCGCCGCACGAACCAGGGCCCGAACATGCGCCCGGGCGACCAGCCACGCTCGCTGTCCCACGGGAGCGCGGCGGCAAACTCGTCGATGGCTGCGAGGCAGGCCCGGCAGACGGGATCGTGCATTACCGACCACGCCCGCTTGCACAGTGCGCGCATCACGGTGAGCGCCTGCTCGTCTTCCCAGTGCGCCGGATTGCTTTCGATCAGCTCGCGCATTCCCTGGCAATGGATGCGCGCGAGCCGCAGCTCGTTGCCGTGCGGCGTGGAGGTCAGGGCATGCGCCATGCCGGCCATCTTAGTGAAGCGCCGCTGCCAATGTCATCGGCGCGAGTACCTTGCGTGTAGTGCGCGTGCGACAAGCGTATCGGGTTTTTCCCGACTGCGCCCGGTGCGATGTGAAACTATGCCGGTCCGGCGTTCAGGGAGCGCGCTTTTTCAAGCGAGGCGCGCCGCGCCGGGTCGACGTCCATGCCGTCATAGAAGACGTACTCGAAGCTGCCCTCGTAGGACACGACCCGGGCGGGATTGCCCATCACCACGGCGCGCGCCGGCACCGGGCGCATGACGACGGAGCCGGCGCAGACCACGGCGTCGTCGCCGATCGTGATCCGTCCCACGATCACCGAATGCGCGCCGATGAAGACGCGGTTGCCGATGACCGGTGCGCCGCGCTGCTCGCCGCTGCCGGCGACGCCGATGGTGACGTTCTGCGCCAGGCTGCAGTTGTGTCCGATGCGGCATTCGGGCGCGAGGATGATGCAGCCGTAATGGCCGATGTAGAGGCCTTCGCCGATCTCGCAGTCGGCGGAGAGGCTGATGCCGGTGATGATCTCGAGCAGCTTCTGGGCGAGCAGCACGAGCGGCCGCGCGAGCCGCGTGCGCCCGAGAAGCGCGCGCGAAAGGCGGTAGACGCAGCTTGCCCAGAAGCCTTGCGTGAGGAACACGGTGCGCAGGGGCGGATCGGCCGTCACGCGGTAGCGGCGGAAATCGCGATACAGATGGCGCCACCAGGGGCTGTGGTGGAGCTCCAGATGCGAGCCGTCGCCGACCTGGAGCCAGGCGGCGCTTGCTTTTTGCCTAGCCGCCTGGCGCATCGACGAGCAGCGGCGCTTCGTGCTGATAGCGCGTGGTGCGACGCCGACCGGCGATGTCACGATAGACATCGAGCACCTGCGCGGCCGTGAGCCCTACCGCAGGGGCGACTTCCTCGGCCGCGATGCCGTGATCGAGCGCGTACATGCACAGGTCGAGCGTGGCGAGCGAGATGCCGAAGAAGAACTCCTCCTGCGTCTGCGAGAGCGAGTAGGTGTCGGTGGTCGGCGGCCGGCTGCGGATTTCCTCGGGCACGCCGAGGTAGGCGGCGAGCTGGTAGACCTGCGACTTGTAGAGATGCGCGATCGGCTTCACGTCCGCCGCGCCATCGCCGTTCTTGACGAAGAAGCCCTGGTCGTACTCCAAGCGGTTGGGCGTGCCCGCCACCGCGTACTGCAGCCGGTCGGCGTGGTAGTACTCGAGCTGCTTCCTCGTGCGCTGCTTCATGTTCGTGGTGGCGACGACGCCGAGGTAGGCCTCGAGCGGCATGCGTGCTTCCTGCTCCTCGCCGTGGGGGCCGCGCACCACGAGATGGAACACGTTGTAGCCGGCGGTGCCGCGCGCCTTGCGCAGCACCACCTTGGAGCGCCAGCCCGGCCCGTACTGCGGGAAAAGGCGCCGGATGTGCTCGTCGCGCCGGCGATAGCAGCCGGCGGCGAGCAGGATCGGCGTGATGTCCTCGAGCACCGTGTCGATGCCGAGCGAGGCGGCGACCTCGCGCCCGAGGCGCAGGCTCTCCGGATCGGAGTCCTGCTCGGGCATGAAGACGCCGAGCACGTTGCCCGAGCCGAAGGCGCGCACGCCGAGCGCCGCCACCACGCTCGAATCGACGCCGCCCGAGAGGCCGACCACCAGCCCCTTGCGGCGCAGGCGTTTGAGGACCTGCGCGCGCAGACTGCCGGCAATACGCTCGGCCTCCGCGGCGGCGTCGATGGTGAGGCGGATCGGCTCGCAGCGCGCGTTCATGCCGCGATCAGCTCCTTGCGCACGATCTTGCCGTTCTCGCTTTTGGGCAGCTCGCCTCGGAACTCGACGAGCGAGGGCACCATGAACTCTTCCAGCCGCGCCGCGCAGTGCCGGATGATGTCGCGCTCGGTGAGGCCATCCTCGCCCACCACGATCGCCTTGATCGCCTGGCCGAGGATCGGATCGGGCACGCCGATCACCGCGACTTCGCGCACGCCCGCGAGCTCGTAGATCACGTTCTCCACCTCCTTCGGACTCACCTTCTCGCCGCGCGTCTTGATGATGTCGTCCTTGCGGCTGACGAAATACAGGTAGCCCTCGTCGTCCGTGCGGAAGAGGTCACCCGTGTACAGCACGCGCTCCCATGGATACGGGCCGGACTTGAGCACGCGCGCGGTCCCTTCCTCGTCCGCCCAGTAGCCCTTCATCACATGCGCGCCACGGATGACGAGCTCGCCTACTTCGCCGGGCGCGGCGCGCTCGCCCCGCTCATTGACCACGTAGGCCTCGGTCCCCGGGATGGCGACGCCGACCGATTCCGGGCGCAGCGCGAGCTGCTCGGGCGGCAAATAGGTGCAGCGCTTGCATTCCGTCAGGCCATACATCGAGAAGAGCTTGGCGCCCGGGAAAAGCGCGCGCAGCCGCTCGATGTGCGCGCGCGGCAGGGCCGCGGCCGTGTTCGTGATGTAGCGCAGCTCGGGGAACATGTCGGGCCGCAGGTGCTTCATCTGCAGCAGCATTGCGGCGAGCGTGGGCACCAGCGGAAAGCCGGTGACGTGCTCGCTCTTCAGCTTCTCGAGCACTACCGCCGGGTAGGTGAATGACTTTTCCAGTACCAGCGTGGCGCCGACCTTGGCGCACATCAGCGCCTGGTAGAGACCATAGTCGAAGGCGAGGGGCAGCACCGATAGGACGACGTCGTCGGCGCGGCTCTCCAGGTACGTGGTGATCGATGTCGCGGCGGCCACGATGTTGGCGTGGGTCATCATCACGCCCTTCGGGAAGCCGGTGGAGCCGGACGTGTAGATGACCATGGCGAGATCGAGGTCGATCCCCGGATCTGGCGGCGCAGCGGCGTCCGGGAAGCTGAACGGCGTAATCAGCGTCGCCGCGACAGAGCTCGCGCGGCTCGCCGCGGCGGCCGCGACCTCCGCAAGGCGCGGCTCGGTGATGAGCGCTCGCGCCGTGCAGTGGTTGAGGATATAGACGAGCTTGTCGGCTTTGGTGCCGGGGTTGATGACGCTGAAGACGCCGCCCGCGAGCAGCGTGCCGAACACCGAGATCACGGCCTCCGGCGAGTTGTGCAGGAAGATGACGACGCGCTCGCCGCGCGTCACGCCAAGCCGGCGCAGCTCGGCGGCGAGCGCGGCCGAGTGAGCTCCGAGCTCGGCGTAAGTGAGGCGCTGCGGCCCCGCGACTAGCGCGGTCTTGCCGGGAAAGCGGCGCGCACTCTCCGCGAGGAACGATTCGACGCGCACACTCAAGGCTCAGGCGACCAGCTGGACCTTGCGCGACTCGAGCTTGCGGGCGACGTAGTTGCTGATGGCGCGGATCGAGTCCAGGTTCTCCGGCAGCATCTCGTCGTCCTGCACTTCGATGCCGAAGGTCGTCTCGAGGAAGCACACGAGCTCGAGCACGCCGGTCGAGTCGATGATCCCGGCGTCGAGCAGCGACGCGTCATGCGTGATGGCGTCGCCGTCGTCGCGAAACAGAAAGTTCTCGCCGATGAAACGGCGCACAGCCAGGCTGATATCGTTCATGGACGGGGGAGTTTCCGGACAGCGCAGACGATAGCCGAGGCGCATGACACGGGATTCGGACGCGCCAGCGCCCTTTAGATCAACGGCTGGACGTAGCAGGAGTGCAGGAGCTGCGTCGAGAGGATCGCCATGAACGCCATGTTGTCGCCGGCGGACACCGCGCCGATCGGATTACGGCACTTGGCGACCAGGCGGCGCACGGCGCGCGGCTCGAAGTAGCCCGTGCGGGCGATGGCCTCGGGCGCGAGCAGCGCCTCCACGTACGGCGGCGCGCCCGGGTGCAGGAAGCTCTCGCTGTCGGGCGCGCGGTAGGGCTGCTTCGGCCGCTCGACGATGGCGCGCGGCAGGTGGCGGCCGAGCGCGCGCCGCAGCACGTACTTCTCGCGCAGTCCGCGAAGCTTAAGGGCGGGCGGCAACGCCGCGCCGAGCTCGACCACCCGGTGGTCCAGGAAGGGGAAGCGGCCCTCGACGGCATGCGCCATTGCGACGCGGTCGCCCTGCGACGAAAGGATGTAGCCCGGCAGGAGCGAGCGGGTCTCCAGGTATTGGGCGCGCGACAGCGGATGCCAGGCGGCGAACTCTCCGGGCAGGCTCTCGCGCAGGTCCGCGAGCGGGTCGTAGCCGTTGATGCGCGAACGCAGCTCGGCCGAGTAGAACTGGCTGATGCGCCGGGTGAGCGCGAAGCGCGGCAGATGCGAGAAGAGCGGATCCTGGGGTGCGTCCAGGCCGGTGCGGAAGAACGCCTCGAGATACGCCGGCGGCTGCGACTGCAGGCCGCCGAGGTACGGATAGAGGCGCCGCAGGAGGAGCGGCCGCCACCTCGATTGCGGCTGGCGCGCCCAGAAGCGCCGCACTTTCGCTTCCTTGAAGATGTCGTAGCCGCCGAACACCTCGTCCGCGCCTTCGCCGGTCAGCACCACCTTGAAGCCGTGCTCGCGCACCTGCCGCGAGAGGAGAAAGAGCGCCGCGGGCGCCGCACGCACGATCGGCCGCTCGGTGTGGCGGATGACCGCGGGAAAGCTCTCGGCGATGTCGCTGCCCTTGCAGCGCAGCGCCGAATGGTCCGTGCGCAATGCGTCGACCAGCGCGCGCTGGTAGGCCGATTCGTCGAGCTCGGGCGCTTCGAATTCGAGCGAGAAGGTGCGCAGCGCGCCGTTATGCTCCTTGGCGAGGGCGGTGGTCGCGGAGGAATCGAAGCCGCCGCTGAGATAGGCGCCCACCGGCACGTCCGCGCGCATGCGGATGCGCGTGGCGTGCGCGAGCAGCGCTTCCACCCGCTCGCTCGCTTGTGCTTCGCCGAGCGCGCGTTGCTCAGCGCGCGCGGGGAAGCGCAGCTGCCAGTAAGGCGCGACCTTGACCGCGCCGTTCTCGGCGATGAGCTGGCAGCCCGGCGGCAGCTCGAGCACGTCCTTGAAGGCGGTGCGCGGCGCGAGCGGGGCCCAGAAGGTGAAGCATTGGTCGAGCCCGAGCGGGTCGAGCACGGCGCGCAGGCCGGGGTAGAGGAAGAGCGATTTCACCTCTGAGGCGAAGACCAGCACGCCATCGTGCACCGTGTAGTAGAGCGGCCGCACGCCCATGCGGTCGCGCGCCATGACGAGACGCTGGTTGCGCCGGTCCCAGAGCGCGTAGGCGAAGTCGCCGTTGAAGGACTGCACGCAATCGGGGCCGTAATGCTCGTAGGCGTGCAGGATCGTCTCGGTGTCGCTCTTCGTGCGGAACGCGGCACCGCGCGCGATCAGCTCGTCGCGCAGCTCGACGTAATTGAAGATTTCGCCGTTGAACGTGACCCAGAGGTTGCCGTCGGCCGTGGCGAGGGGCTGTTTTCCGCCGGAGAGATCGATGATCGAGAGCCGGCGGTGTCCCAATGCAGCGCGGCCGTCGTAATAGATGCCCGCGTCATCCGGCCCGCGGTGGCGAACCGCCTCGACCATCCGCGCGAGCACCTCGCGCGGCGCAAGCGACCGAGGCGTAAGGGCAAAATAGCCGGCGATGCCGCACATGGGATCCAAAGGCTAAGGGGTCGGCTGCGACTTTCATGACCCCGCGGCTAGTTCTTTCGGACCGATAGGAGAAATGAGGCCAATGCCGATGAGCGCATTCAACTTCTCGCGATGGATCGACGAGCACGCGCACCTGCTCAAGCCGCCCGTCGGCAACAAGCTCGTGTTTCCCGCCGCTGAAGACCTGATCGTGCAGGTGGTGGGCGGGCCGAACCAGCGCACGGACTACCACGACGACCCCTACGAAGAGTTCTTCTACCAGCTGCGAGGCGACATCGTTCTCAATGTGATCGAGGACGAACGGCCGGCCGAGATCCCGGTGAAGGAGGGCGAGATCGTGCTCCTGCCGCGGCACTACCGGCATTCGCCGCAGCGGCCGCAGGCGGGCTCGGTGGGCCTGGTGGTGGAGAGAATCCGGCCGCGCGATGTGCACGACGCATTCGAGTGGTACTGCCCGAAGTGCTGGGCGCGTGTGCACCGGGTCGAGGTCAACGTGCAGAACATCGTTACGGACCTGCCGCCGCTCTTCGCGGCGTTCTACGCGAGCAGCCGCAAGTGCCCGCGGTGCGGGCACATCCATCCGGGCAAGGGCTAGCGGGCGAGCGCGAGACGGATGCGGTTGCGGCCGAAGAGGTAGGCGTACTCGCGCGCTGCGGTGAGTTCGCGCGTGAGGAGCACGCCGAGCCCGCCTATTTTGCCGGGCCGGGCGGTATACGCGAGCGGGTTGAACGGCCCTGCAGTGTCCTCGTAGGTGAGCTCAACCTGGGCCGGCTGGGCGCGCACGCTGATCCATACCGGCGCGTCGCATTCACCCCGGTGGCCGTGGCGCACCGTGTTGATGAAGAGCTCCTCCAGCACGACGTTGAGCCGCAGGCAGCGCTCCCGCGCCACCGCGGCCTGGGCGCAGAACGCCTCGACGAACGTGCCGATGGCGCGCAGTTCGCTCAGGCGTGCAAGAAACATTGCAGTACGGGCATTTGTCATGGGTCGGGGCAGTACGCCCGGGCATTATAGAATCCGTCAAAAACACGCCTCGTGGGAGGGTCAAATGCGGGCAAGCCTAGCGGTAGTGCTGTTCAGCGTAAGTGCGGCCGCCTTGGCCGCGGATGCGGGTGAAATCAAGGTGGTAAGCGGCGCCGCGCACATCGAGCGCGGATCCGAGCGGCTGGCGGCGCGCGTCGGCATGCCGGTGCAGGAAGCAGACCGCGTGGTGACGGGCGCCGACGGTACCGTGGGCATCACCTTCGCCGACAACAGCCTGCTCTCCATCGGCCCAGGCAGCAGCTTCGCCATCGACCGTTATGTGTTCGATTCAACGACGCACGCGGGCAAGTTTGACAGCACGCTCAGCAAAGGCACGCTCGCGGTAGTCTCGGGGAAGATGGTCAAGCAGTCGCCTGAGGCGATGCACGTGCGCACGCCCTCCGCGATCATGGGCGTACGCGGCACCGATTTCGTCGTCCGGGTCACGGATCACTGATGCCGGTCCTCGTCGTCGCGGTAATGATTGCGCTTGCCGTCATTACCGCGGCGCCGGTCGAGACCGTGACGGTGCTGCCCTCCGCCGACGGGCATATCGGCACCGTGGTCGTGCAGCGCGGCGAAACACAGCAGATCCTTCGCGAAGCCTACGCGACAAGCCGCAGCGGCCAGGCCGAGCTCACGCGGCTATCAGCCCAAGAGGTGCAAAACACCTACGGCAAGGCACTGCATGCGCTGCCCGCGCAACCCGCAACGTTCCTCCTTTACTTCATCACCGGCACGGACGAGCTCACCGCAGACTCCAAGCTCGAGCTCGACAAGGTGCTCGGCGCTCTGCGCGAGCGGCCGCTGCCTGACGTGCTCGTCATCGGGCATACCGACACGGTAGGCGACGCCGAAGCGAACGACCGGCTCTCGGCGCAGCGCGCCGAGACCGTCAAGGGATTCCTCGTCGGCATCGGCATTGCCGCCGAGCGCATCCGCACCGCCGGCCGTGGGGAGCGCGAGCTCCTGGTGCCCACGGACGACAACATCGAGGAGCCGCGCAACCGTCGCGTGGAAATCAACGTTCGCTAGCGGCTTTCGAGCCGCACACAGACGAGCGTTACGTCGTCCGACTGTTCCGCCCCCGCCGCATAGCGCCGCACGTCCTCTCGCACCGCCGCGAGCACGGCTTGCGGCTCGCGCGAGCCGCTCGCCGTCAGCGCGGCGAGAAGTCGCGGCGCCCCATAGAGCTCGCCGCGCGGATTCATCGCCTCGGTGACGCCGTCGCTCACCGCGCATAGCCAGCCGTCCGGCGCGAGCGCGAGCTCGCCGCTCGCATAGGGGAAGTCCGCAATCACGCAAAGGGGCGGGCCGGCGCAATCGGCCAGCCGCTGCGGCGCTTCGCCCGGCTGACAGAGCACGGGCGGCTCGTGGCCGGCGTTGCAGTAGCGCATGCGCCCGGTGCGCGCATCGAGCACCGCGGCGAACACGGTGACGAAGAGCGACTCCGGGTTGTCGCGCCCGATCTCGGCATTCGCCGCGCGCAGCACTTCGGCGGGGTCGCCGCCGTCGCCGCGCAGCGCGATGCTTTTTACCAGCGATTTCGCGAGCGCCATGAAGAGGCTCGCGCCCAAGCCCTTGCCCGAGACGTCGCCGACGAGGAAGAACAGGCGCTCGCCATCGAGCATGAAGCAGTCGTAGAAGTCGCCGCCCACGGTGCGCGCGGGCTCGAGATGGGCGTCGAGCGTGAACCGGCGCTCGTACGCGAAGAGCTCGCGCGGCGCCGGCAGGAGTCCCATCTGGATGCGGCGCGCGGCCTCGAGCTCGCCGGCGACCCGCGCCTGCGCTTCGCGCAGGAGCCGGCGCTGCTGGTCGGCCTCGGCGAGCGTCGAGGCGAGGAGCCCCGCGAAGAGCACCGCCGCGCCGATCGCCGGCGCCGCTACGTCGACGAGATAGCCGGCGCGGAAGGCGGCGAGCCCCAGCGCCACGAGCACGGCGAGGACGGCCGCGAGCAGCGATGCCGACATCCACGGGCGCACCGTCGGCACCCAGAGCACGAGCAGCGCGCCAGCGGTAAGTAGCAGCGCCGCCTCGAGCCAGGTGGCGCCGGTCGGGCGGCGGAGGTAGTTGCCGTCGTACATCTGCTCGATGAGCTGCGCATGCACCTCGACTCCCGGGATGCGCTCGCCGAGCGGCGTCACCTGGTAGTCGAGAAGTCCCAGGCCGGTGATGCCGACCAGCACCAGCTTGTCGCGCAGCACGTCGGCCGGCACCGAGCCCGAGAGGATCTGCTCGGCCGAGACGAAGCGCTCGCCATCCTCGTGTCCAAAATAGAGGTACATCGAGCCGTCGGACTGCAGCGGCACGCTGACATTGCCGATGCCGAGCTCGAGGTGCTCGCCGCCGCGGTCGGTGAGCCCCAGGAGCGGCGCATCGATCGCCACGCGGATCATCTCCACCGAGAGCGACGGTACGAGCACCTGGCCGATGCGGGCGATGAGCGGCACGCGCCGCACCACGCCCTTCGCGTCGGAGCTCAGCAGCCCGCGCCCGGCGGCCGCCCGGCTGATCTCCGGCCGGCTCTGCAACTGCCCGTCGTAGCGGCGCAGCGCCAGCTCGCGCTTCGCGGCGATGCGCACCGGGGCGGCCGACGGCGGAAAGGGGAAGCGCCGGTCGCGGTATTCGAGCCCGGCGATGCCGAGCACGACCTTCTCGCCTTCGATCGCCTCGGCGAGCGCCGCATCGCCCGCCGGCGATGCGCGATCGGGCTCGGCGAAGAAGAGGTCCACGCCGACGGCAGCCGGCCCCGCCGCGAGGATCGCGCGCAGGAGCTCCGCCATGAGCGTGCGCGGCCAGGGCCACTGGCCGCGCGCGTCGAGCGCTCGCTCGTCGATGGCGACGATCACCGCCGGCGCGCTCGCCCGGCTCCTCGGCATCAGGCGCTGGTAGGTATCGAAGACGGCGTCGCGCAAGGCGCCGAGCGGCGGCGGCTCGAGGCCGATGAGCAGGCCGAGCGCGAGGAGCAGGGCGACGCCCGCCGCGCGCGGGCCGGCGCCGAATCTCAGAGCTCGATCTCCAGGCCGTCGTGCGCGGCCGAGACGCGCAGCGCCTGCTTGCCGCGCGTCAGCTCCTCAAGGCGCTGTGCGTCGCGCAGCGCCGTCTCGATGGCGGCATCGCTATTCGCCGGCTCGTGGTGAAAGAGCACGAGGTGCTTCACCCGCGCGAGCTGGCACAGCTCGACGCCCACCACGTTGCTCGAATGGCCCCAGTCCTCCTTGACCGAGATCGCCTCGGCGAGCGAATACATGGCGTCGAAGATGACGAGATCGGCGGCGCGGAAAAAGCCCACGATCGCTTCGGTCTGCGCACGGTCCTCGAGCTTGTGCTCCGAGTCGGTGCTGTAGACGATGCTGCGGCCGCCGATCTCGAAGCGAAGACCGTAGGAGTCGCCCGAATGGCGCTGGAGCTGCGGCGTCACGCTCAGCCCGCTCACCTCGGTGGCGCGCCCCGGCGGAATCTGGATGAACTCGATGGTCGCGCCGAGGTGGTCGAACGACACGGGGAAGCAGGGCGGCGACTGCTGCAACCGGAAGGCCCGCTCGAGGATGCCGTGGCAGCCGTGGATGCGGATGCGCGTGCCGCGCACGTAGGCCGGCCCGAAAAACGGGAAGCCCATGATGTGGTCCCAATGCACGTGCGACATGAAGACGTTGACCGTGGCGGGACGGCCCGCCTGGCGCGCGAGCACGTGCTCGCCGAAGGCGCGCGCGCCGCTTCCCATGTCGCAGACGAAGTACTCCTCGCTCCCGGTCTCGAGCTCCACGCACGACGTATGGCCGCCGAAGGTGTGGCTCACGGCGAAGGGGAGCTGTCCCGCAGCGAACTCGTACGCCTCGCCGTAGGAGGCAAAGCGCCGGCCCTCCGCCGCGACCAGCGCCCGCGCGAGCCGGTCGCGGATGTCGGCGGCGGTGAGAGCGACGGGGATCGAGCCGCGCGTACCCCAGAAGCGTACGCGCATCGCGCGCTCAGCCCCGGTCGAAGGCGTCAAGCGCGTCCGGCGAAACCGCGGCGAGCGCCTCGCGCGTCGTGCTATAGACCGGCAGCACCAGGTTGAAGCGGCTGATCTGCAGGATCTCGGCCACCACCGGCTGCGGCGCCGCTGCGACCACTCGCCCCTGGCGCGCGGCCGCCTGCCGCGCGGCGATCATCAGGCAGCGCAGGCCCGCGCTCGAGACATATTCGAGCCCGGACATGTCGAGCACCAGCGCCGCGCCCTGGCGCGCGCAGGCGTCGAGGTGATCGGCGAGATCGTGCTGGAACGCATCGCAGTTGTCGTGATCAAGCCGGCCGCGCGGCGAGACGACGCGTGTGGTGCCGTAGCTGCGGTGGGCGAGGGCCATGGGTCGGCGGTATTCTAGGGTGCGCCATGCAGAAACCCAAAGCGGCGGCAAAGCGGCTCCTCGAGGCGCATGAGCGGCGTGAGCATTTTGCCCCGCTGCCGCCGGAGCTCGCGCCGCGCGACGCCGAGGAGGCGTACGCCATCCAGGACGCCTACGTGGCGCGGCGCGCCGAGCGCCTGGGTGCGATCGCCGGCTACAAGATCGCGCTTTCGTCCCGCGAGATGCAGCGCTTCGTCGGCGTCGATGCTCCCCAGGCCGGCGTCATGCTCGCCTCGACCCTGCACCGCACGCCCGCGAGCGTGCGCGCCGCGGACTATGTCCATTTGATCGTCGAGTTCGAGCTCGCCGTGGAAATGGCGGCCGATCTGCCGGCCGCCGATGCGCCCTATACGCGCAGCCGCATCGCGCCCTTCGTGCGCGCGGTGATGCCGGCGATCGAGCTCGCGGACGATCGCCACGCCGACTATAGCCAGCTCGCGAGGCACCCGCTCGAGCTCATCGCCGACAACGGCTGGAACGAAGGCGCGGTGCTCGGCGTGCCGATCGAGAACTGGGGCGACGCCGATCTCCCCGCCGTGCGCGGCGTCGCCACGATCAACGGGCGCGTGGTGGGCGAGGGCGTGGGCGCGGCGGCGATGGGCCATCCGCTCGA
>VBCM01000112.1 GCA_005883675.1 Betaproteobacteria bacterium | reverse complement strand
CTGTAGAGCGTGAGCGCGAACGGCACATCGCCCGCCACCACGAGGTTCGTGAGGAGCGCGTTGCCGAGGCGCACCTGCAGGCCGTTCGCCGCCAGCGCGCGAAAGAACTCCAGCCCCTGCGCCTCGCCCATCGCCTGCACCAGCGTGTAGAACCACTCCTGCTCCTTGCCCTCGATCGCGACGCGGCCCTTCCAGCGCGGTGCGAGCAGGTCGCGATAGGTCTTGGGCAGCTCGGCCTTGTCCACCACGCGCGTGTTGTAGGCCTGGACGAAGATGTAGACGCGAGGCCCGGCCCATTCGCGGTGCCGCGCGACCGCCTGCGGGATCAAGTCGGCCAACCGCGACGAATCCATGCGGCGGAGCAGCTTCTCGTTATGCAGCGCCTCCATCTCGGGCGCCGGATTGTGGATCACATCCACCTCGTAGCGGCCGCCGCGCGCCTCGCGCAGCACGCGCTCGAGCACGCGGTTCTTGCCCGAGCGCCAGAGATTCACCTTGATCCCGTGCCGGCGCTCGAACTCGGCCACGAGCTGGCGCACGTCCTTCTCCGCCATCGACGAATAGACATTGACGACCGGCTGGGCCCAGGCGCTGGCGCTGAGCGCAAGCAGGAGCAGCGCAGCGCGGATCATCGCTTCTGCGTGATGGTGTCGAGGAGCGCCGGCTGCCCGGCCTTCACCTTGGCGATGGCGCGCTTGAGCGCCGGCGCCAAGTCGCCCGGCTTGTCGATCGGTCCTTCGGCGTACCAGCCGAGCGATTTCGCGAGCGCGGCGAAGTCGGGTGCCGGGTCGTCCATGTCCATGCCGATGTAGGCGCGCTCTTCCGGCGTGCCGCGCAGCTTGGCCATGCGGATCTGGTGCTCCCAGTCGTTGTAGTAGGCGCGGTTGTTGTACATCACGACGAGCATCGGGATGCGGTGCTTCGCCGCGACCCACAGCGCGCCAGCATCGAACATGAGATCGCCGTCGGGCTGGATATCGACGACGAGGCGCTTCGCCTCGCGATGCGCGAGCGCGACGCCGAGCGACATGCCGAGCTGCGTGGCGGTGCCGAGCGACTTTCCGGGATGCCGGTACGGCTTGTCGAAGTCCCAGAGGATGCGCGTCCAGTCCTCGAGCGTATTGGCGGTGAGGACCCAGTCTTCGCCTTTGATGGCGTTCCACATCTCGGTGGCGAGCCGCGGCAGCGTGATCGGGCTCGCGTCCCAGTCCTGCTTCGCTTCCTTTTCCCACTCGGCGCGCGCCTTGCGCCCGAGCGCCTCGGCCGCGTGGCGCCGTCGCTGGGCCTGGTCGCGGCTCACTTTCTGTTTCAACAGCGAGGTGAGCGCGGGAATGGCTAGCGTGGTATCCGCCAGGATGCGCAAATCGGCGTGCGCGAGGCGCTGGTAGTCCATCGCCCAGCTCGAGATCTCGAGATCGCCGAAGCCGATGTCGATCCATTTGCAGCCCGCCGGCACCACCGACGTGACCTGGCGCGTGGTGCTCACCAATTCAGTGGTCGCACGCTCCCAGTCGCGGGTGTCGAGGCAGAGCAGCACATCGGCGTCGCGGAAGACGTCCTTCACCATGCTGAGATTCAGCGGATGGCGGCTCGGGAAATTGAGCCGCGCATTCACGTCCCACACCGGCGCGCCGAGCGTCTCGGCGAGCTCCACCAGCGCCTGGAAACCGGCCGGCTCGCGCCCCACGAACTCGGCGAGGATCACCGGCCGCTTCGCGGCCGCGAGCATGTTGGCTGCCTTTTCTAAACTGCCCGGGTCTGGCGCCATAGGCGCCGGCACCTTCTGTGCGCTCGATGGCGGAAGCGGCACGTCGCGCTCGAGCGGCTGCTCCTGCAGCCACGCGTCGTAGCACATGTAAATCGGGCCGCGCGGCTCGGTCATCATGACGCCGTAGGCGCGGGCGAAGGATTCGGGCACGCCGTCGATGACGGTGGGCTGGTAGTCCCATTTGGTATACGCGCGTACCGCCTCACCCTGCACGAGCGCGGTGTGGATCCAGTCGATGCGCGGCCGGCGCTTGGTCTCGTCCATCGGGCCGGTGGCGCCGATGATGAAGACCGGCGCGCGGTCGGCGTACGCGTAGTAGATCGCCATGTTGGCGTGGAGCAGGCCGACGAGGTTGTGCAGTATCGCGACCATCGGCTTGCCGCTCGCCTTGGCGTAGCCATGCGCGATCTGCACCGCCGTTTCCTCGTGCTGGCAGAGCATCATCACCGGTTTGTTGCCGCCGTAGTTGACGATGGAATCGTGCAGGCCGCGGTAGGAAGCGCCGGGATTGAGCGCCGCAAAGGGCAGCTCGTAGGCGTGCAAGAGGTCGACGATGATGTCCGAGGCCCAGCGCTTCATGGCTTGAGTGCCACGCATTTCTCCGGATCGATGCGCACGTAGATCGGCTCGCCGACGCGCGTGCGCAGCGACGGATGCACGCGCGACTGCAGCCGCCGCTCGCCGATCGCCACCTGGAAGTCGGCCGATTCGCCGAGGAACACCTTCTGGTCCACCGTGCCCTGCCAGACGTTCTCGCCGTCGGGACGTAACTCGCTCAGGTAGATGTCCTCCGGCCGCACGGAGAGCACCACCTTGTCCGCCGGGCGCAGCGCCTCATGCGCCTGCGCCTTCAGCTCGCCGAGCTCGCAGCGCACCCGATAGAAGCCGGCCGCGCCGTCGGCGCCGCTGACGGTCGCGTCGAGGAAGTTGGTCGTGCCGACGAAGTCGGCGACGAACTGGTTTTGCGGCCGCTCGTAGACCTCGCGCGGCGCCCCGATCTGCTCGATCCGGCCGCGGTTCATCACCGCGATCGCGTGCGAGAGCGCGAGCGCCTCGCTCTGGTCGTGCGTCACGTAGACCGTGGTGATGCCGAGCTCGCGCTGCAGGCGCTTGAGCTCGAAGCGCATGCGCTCGCGCAGCTTCGCATCCAGATTGGACAGTGGCTCATCCAGCAGCAGCAGGCGCGGCTCCATCACCAGCGCGCGCGCAAGCGCCAGGCGCTGCTGCTGGCCGCCGGAGAGCTTAGTCGCCTCACGCTGCGCCATCTCGGCGAGGTCGACGGTCGCGAGCACGCGCATCACGCGCTCGTCGATCTCGCGGCGCGAAAATTTACGGCGGCCGACGCGCAGCGGAAACGCGGCGTTCTCGTACACCGTCATATGCGGCCAGATGGCGTAGGACTGGAACACCATGCCGAGGCCGCGCGCGTTCGGTGGAACAAAGAGATTTTTTTGCGATGAAAAAACGAGCTCGCCGCCGATCGCGATCTCGCCGAGCTGCGGGCGCTCGAGACCCGCGATCGAGCGCAGGGTCGTGGTCTTGCCGCAGCCGCTCGGTCCGAGCAGGGTGAAGAGCTTGCCCGGCGGCACGCCGAACGCCACCTCTTGCGCTGCGCGGATCGGCTGGCCGCGCTCGCCGACGTATTCGGTGCAGAGTCCCTTTACGGTAAGCAAATCAGAGCTCCCGGATTCCGAACTGGCGGCCGAGCCACTGCGCCGCGAGCACCAGCACGAACAGCGCGAGGATCAACATCACGCCCAGCGCGGAGAGCTCGACGTATTGGCCGTTCTCCCAGAGCTCCCAGATCACGATCGACACCACCTCGGTGCCGGGGCTGTAGAGCAGGATGGAGCTCGAGAGCTCGCGGATCGAGACGATGACGATGTAGATCCACCCGGCGACGAGGCCCGGTTTCAGCAGCGGCAGGATGATGCGCCAGAAGGTCGTGGTCCACGAGGCGCCGCTCATCGCCGCGGACTCCTCGAGCTCCTTGTGGATCTGGAGCATGGAGGTCGTGTTGTAGCGCAGCCCGTAGGGCATGAAGCGTGTGACGTAGGCAATCAGCATGATCCAGATCGTGCCGTAGATGCCGGCCGGTATCGTGAGGTACAGGATCATGATGGCGAGCCCGAGCACGATGCCCGGGAACACCATCGGCAGCGAGGCGAAGTTGTCGAGCAGCCAGCGCCCCGGCAGCCGCGTCTTCACCACGATCCAGCAGATCACGGCGGTGACGAGCATGATGATGGTCGCGCTCGCCACGGCGAGGAGCAGGCTGTTCCACACCGCGCGCAGCAGGTTCGGGTACGCGATGATGGTGCGGTACGGATCGAGCGTCAGGCGCGAAAGCGCCTCCATCGACGGCACGGCGTAGAACTTCTGTAGCGACGACCACAGGAGCACCATGAACGGCAGCACGACGATGAAGAGGAAGTACGCGAGGAAGACCGCCATGGTGAGATAGCGCCAGGGGCCGAGGTCGATGGTGCGCGGGCGAAAGCCCTTGCCGGTCATGGTCGCGTACTTGCTGCCGCTCGACGAGAGCCGCGACTGGAGGTACACGCCCACGCTGGTCATGGCTAGCAGCGTCACCGCGTACGCGGCCGCGAGCCCGATCTGGCTAGGGTAGCGATGCACCGCCTGGTAAATGGCGGAGGTGAATACCTGGAGCCCGACGGGCAGGCCAAGCAGCGCCGGTACCTCGAAGGACTCGATGGCGCGTACGAAGAGGATGAGGAGCGTGGCGAACACCGCTGGCCAGGCGAGCGGCAGCGTCACGCGGCGCACCACCTGCAGCACGCTCGCGCCGCTCATGATTGCCGACTCTTCGAGCGCCGGGTCCATGGCGCGGAAGGCCGCGGTCATGAGGAGAAAGGCGACCGGCGAGTAATGCAGGCCGTCGACCCAGACCATGCCGCCGAGCGAGTAGACGTTGATGAACACCGCGTCGGTGTCGAAGAGTCGCTGCAGCGCCAGGTTGATGATGCCGATCTTCGGGCTGCCGAGCAGGATCCAGGCGACGGTGAAGAGAATGCCCGGGATGATGAGCGGGATCACCGAGAGCGCGAAGAAAAGGCCCTTGAAAGGCGTGTTGGTGCGTTCGTTCATCCACGCGAGCAGCGTCCCGATCGCGAACGAGAGCGCCGCTGCGCCGGTGGCGAAGCGAAGCGAGTTGCCGAAGAGGAGCCACGTGTCGGCGGAACCGTAGGCTTCGCGATAGTTGCCGAAGGTGAAAACGGCCGCCTTGGCGGCGCTTTGCGGCGTGAAGAAACTCTGCCACAGCAGGAAAGCGAGCGGCACCATGCCCAGATACAGCGTGAGCACCACGCAAGCCGCGATGATCAGCCACTTCGCGTCGAATCTCGGCGCCGCCGTGGCGAAAACCGGCGCTGCCTCGCCAGCCGCTTGCACGATCCTCCTCGTGCCCGCCGTTCCGTGATGTGGAACGAAGGTCTATGTACGGGAACTGCGGCGAAAATTTAGCACGCCTAGAAGCCGAGCGGCTCGCCGAGCAGCACGAGCGTGATGCGGCCGGCGATCTTCTCGTTCTCGATGATCAGGATCTTGCCGCACTGGCGCTCGGGGCCGCGGCAGGCGTCGTTGTCGCAACGACCCGTGCGCGCGCATGGCGTTTCCTTGCCCAGCTTGCGGCATTCCTGCACCGCCGCTGTGTTGCGGATGCGCTCGAACGCCGCGGCGAGGTCGGGCACGAGCTTGTTCGTGCCGGCAACGAGGATCACGTTCTCGGCGCCGAAGGCGTAGCCGGCGAGGCGATTGCCGCTGCCGTCGACGTTGACGATCTCGCCCGACACGGTGACGGCGTTGGCGCCACCGACCAGCCACTCGGCGATCGTCGCCTCGCGCCGGCGGCGCAGGCGCTCCTCGCGCTCGTTGGTCGCCGCGATCGCGGGCCGCAGCCACTGGTAGCGGCCGCTCGCGAGCATGTCGAGAAAGCCGATCTCCTCGAGCGTCGCCGAGCCGCCGTTCATGACGCTCGCGCCGGGCGGAATGCGCGAGCGCAAATAGGCGAGCGCCGCGGCGCGTTCGGCGGCGTAGTGAAAGCCGATGCCGCGAGCGCCGAGCGCGGCGGCGAGCTCGTCGTACACGCTACTCCTCGCGCTCGACGGGCTTGCCGCCGAGGAAGAGCTGCGACCACAGGCGATCCCACTTCTCGCCTTCGTCGAGCGCGATCGCCGGGTCGATGATTTCGTGCGGGAACTTGTTGAGCGGCGTGTCGACCGCCAGGCTCGCGGGCACGCGATTCACGCGCTTGAAGAACTCCTGGCCTTCGCGCGAGAGCAGGAACTCGGTGAAGAGCAGCGCCGCATGCGGCCGCCGCGAATGCTTCGCCACGCCGATGGCGCTCGCCTGCCCGTAGGCGGGCGCGAGCGGCTTCCAGTCGACCGGTGCGCCCGCCTTCTTCAGCGTCTCCATGTTGTTGTTGTAGGCGTCGACGAAAAGCGGAATTTCGCCCGAGGCGACGAGCTGCGCGCCGAGGATGTGGCCGCTCCTGATCTGCGGCTTCATCGCCGCGAGCCGCCGGAAGAAGGCGAGGCCTTTCTCCTCGCCCATCGCCTTCACCAGCGCGGCGAACCAGAGGACATCGGTCGATTCGATCGCCAAACGCCCGGCCCAGCGCGGATGCAGCAGATCCTCGTAGCTCGCGGGCAGCTCGGCCGGCTTCACGAGCCGCGTGTTGTATCCCAGCACGAAGAAGGCGAAGCGTGCGGCGACGTACTGCCGGTGCCCTTTTGGAAACGCCGCCGGCGAGAGCTCGGCAAAGGCCGGCGTGTAGAAATCCTCCAGCAGCATCTCGCGGTAGAGCGCCTCCATGCGATGCGAGCTCGTCTCGAAGACGTCCGCGCCGTCGTGGCTGCTCTTCGCCTCGGCGAGCGCACGCTGCACGATCTTCTCCGCCGAGCCGCGCCAATGCAGGAGCTTCACGCCGTACTTCTTCTCGAAGGCAGCGGCCAGCGCGCGGCCGTCCTGCACTGTCATCGTGCTGTAGAGGACGACCTGGCCTTCCTGCTTCGCGCCGGCGATGAGGCGCGCCTCGCGATCGGCGCCCTGGTACAGATAGACATCGCGATTGGCGGCCGCGGCGGCGACGCTGAAGAAGAGCAGAGCGAGCGCGCGAAGCATCGGCGTATCATAGCCCGCCGTTTTCATGGCCCACTGGCTTGCCATCGTCGCGTTCGCTGCCGCCGCTGTCGCGCAGGCGCAGCCCGCCACGTTGCGCGTCATGGGCTTTGCCGGCAGCGCGAACTTGCCGATCTTTATCGCGCAGGAGAAGGGCTTGTTCGCCGCGCGCGGGCTGAAGGTGGACCTCGCGCCGGCGCCCAATTCGACGACGCAGATCGCCGTGCTGCGCAACGGGCAGATCGACATCGCGCTTACCGCGATGGACAACATCGTGCCGTATCCGGACGAGCTCTTCGCGTTCCTCGGCATGAACGACGGAGGCCGCATCAGTCTCGTCGCCGTGCCGGGCATCAAGCGCGTCGGCGAGCTGAGGGACCGGGCGCTCGCCGTGGACGCGATCGCGAGCGGCTACGCCTTCGTGCTGATGGAAATGCTCGCGCGCAGCGGCCTTGCGCCGGGCGACTACCAGCTCGTCAGCGTCGGCGGCAGCCGCGAGCGCCTGCGCGCCCTGCAGGAGGGAAGAGCGAGCGCCGCGCTGCTCAATGCACCGGCCGATTCCGCCGCCGAAGCGGCAGGCTTCGTGCGGCTGGCGAGCTCGGCCGGGGTGCTCGAGCACTACCAGGGCTCCGTCGGCGCCGCGCAGCGTGCCTGGGCTCGCCAGCACGGCGATATGCTCGTGCGCTACATCGCCGCGCACATCGCCGCGCTTGACTGGCTCTACGCGCCGGCAAACCGCAGCGAGGCGCTGCAGATCCTCGAGCGGCGCCTCGGCGTGGACGCGCGCAGTGCCGAGCGCAGCTACGCGGAGCTCCTCGCCCAAGAGAGCCTCGCGCGCAAGGCGGCGCTCGACGTCGATGGCATTCGCGCGGTGCTCGCGCTTCGCCGCCGGTTCGCGCCCTCGCCGCCGCCGAGCAGCGATCCGGCGCGCTATTACGATCTCAGCTACTACGAAAAGGCGCTCAGCCGATGAGCAATCCCATCCGCATCAGCAAGATCGGCCACGTCGGCCTTTACTGCCGCGACGTGACGCGCATGGTGGAGTTCTATACGCGCGTGCTCGGCTTCAAGGTCTCGGACGTGAACGAGAAGGGCATGACGTTCCTGCGCTTCGGCGCCGACCACCACAGCTTCGTGCTCGCGCCGGCGCCGCAGCCACCGAGCGGCCCGACAGTGCTGCAGCAGATCGCCATGGAAGTCGCCGACCTCGACTCGCTCAAGCGCATTCGCACCTATTTGCTCGCACAGGATGTAAAAGCGAGCGCCATCAAGCACGAAGGCCCGGGCAACGACTACACCTTCGACTTCGACGACCCCGAAGGCAACCGGCTGCAATTCTTCTGCGAGATGGACCAGATCGGCTGGGACGGCAAAAGCCGGCCGAAGGAGCAGTGGAAGCGCTTCACCGTCGAGGACTAATCGGGGTCAGAGCCCTATTTAAATCAATTCGGGGACGGAGCCCGAATTCGTCGAACAGTAACGCTACCAGTCGTTACAACCAGGGTGCCAACTAAATCAGGGAAATTTGGTGTCGCTCTCCATCGCGTAGTTAGGCCGCATGTCAATTCGACTTCGATAAATGCTGCCGCCATCGATTGCGCCAGTGCGATCGTTGTCGTCGCCCGTCGTCATGCCAGCCGGTCTCTACGTCGTTGTCGTCCAAAGCAGATTAGACCTGCACCATGCCCATCCACCACATGAACGCCTTGCCGATCTCAACATCGTAGCGGCGCACGTAACTCAACTTGCCGTCGTCCGCGATGCGGAAGACCGACAAGGTCGCCGGCACCGCCATGACTGCAGAGCCTTCGCGCACTTCCATCGGACTGATATGCGCGACCACGAGCAGGCGGCCGCTCGGGTCGATGTGGAATGTCCGCGGATGGAAGCCTTGCGTGTCGGCGTGCTGTATCAGCGTCGGCTCACCGGTCGTTTGGTCGATCGAGAAAACCGCTAGGCTGTTCTCCCCGCCGCCGAAGACGCGCTTGCCTTCGAAGTCGACCCTGTAGTCGGCGCGATTGATGCCGTACACGTAACGGCCGTTCGGGTGCACGTGCACCGCCCCGCCGAGCTGGCGCGGGCGCACGTTGTGCGGCTCCGCGAGCAGGTCCTTCGCGTACGCGGGCGTCGGCGCGAGCGCATCACCCTCGCGCCGGAACATCGTGAGCTTGTTTTGGCGCTCGAGCGACACGTAGATCCACGGCTGCGTCGTATGAAAGTCGATGTGGCGCGGGCCGAAGCCGTACCCGCCGTTAGGCGCAACGGTCGCGCCGCTCGCGAGCACGCCGTCCCTGAAGTGATACACCTTCAACGCGCCGGGATCTTCGGGCTTCCCCTTATCGGGATCATTGCCTCGCGTCACGACGATGGCGAGACGATTGTCGGGCGTAAGCAGGACCTGGTGCGCGAAAATCCCGGCGTCCACCGGTCCCGGCTGTTTGACTTCGGCGCCGATCATTCCGTCCGGATTGATGCGGTGGACTGTTACAGCGCTCGGATTGTTGTAGGCGGTGAGGAGAAATTCGGAGCCTCGGTCGGTCGTGTTGTGGATGGGCCGAGATGCCAGCGGCGCGGCCGCGCCGTGCGCAGTGAGCGCGCCGCTCGCGGGGTCGATGCGAAAGGCGCTCGCATGGTGCGTCTTGCCGACGAACCCGCCGACGCCTGAAGCGCTATCACTCGAGGTGGCGTAGAGATAGCGCCTCGACACGTGCGGCCACGCATACTGTACGTTCGCCGGCAGCGTCACTGACCCCCGTCGCACGAGGGTCGCGCGCGCAACATCCGCGTCGTACCATGACAGCTCCGGTCCGACGCTCGCATACACCACCAGCTTTCCCGCTGCGCCTTGCCCCCAGCTCAGCGTGGGCGCAGCAGTGGCGCCCGCCAGCAACGACAGGAATGCGCGACGATCGGTCATGGTTTTCCCTCCCTTGCTTCACCATTCTGAACTTGGCCAGAAACATTGGAATGAGCATCTATCGCCCTATCAAGATCAACACGCCTGAGGCGATCGCGAGGATCGCCATGATGGTGCTCGCTCCCGAGAAGCTGAGCTTAAGCAGCGGCATTACGCCACCGAGGATCAGCCAGATTGCCAGCAAAAGCATGCCGAGATTCCTAGTCAGTCTCATTGCCATTCGGAGAGTCTCCCTTGGACTTGGGTTGAAAGAGTGTCGACCTGAGGCAGAGCGCGGAAATGCAGCCGCCTAACGTGGAGGTTGCGGCGCGGCGAGCCGGACGACAAACGAAGCAATGCGCTGGCTGCCGCGTCCCGTAACACCGCCATGTTAGAAGGCGCTACTTGCGACGTGCTGCGTCGAGTGCAATGCCGACGAATAGAAGCGCGACGGCGAGCATGAGGATGCCAGCAAGAATGTCCATCTCTATAACCTACCAATCTCGTCGATACGACGCTCGATGTGGCGATGGAGCAGAAAGATTCCTAAGCCTAGCAATACAGCGGTTGCGGTGGCAAGCCAAAGCAATCTGGTTGACGCCGTTTCAACCGCAGACGCTATCCACTATTGAACAAGCTCGCCTCCGAATGCTTGCCGGCCAGCGGCTGCAGGAGCGTACTGCACATGCACCACTTCCATAGAGCGGCCCACACCGTTTGCCACCGCCTTGGTGACCGCAGCAACTTGCTTGGCAAGCGCCAGCTCCACCGGAGGATGAGCGAGAAGCACGGTGACAAACACAGGAAGCTCAACCTGCGACCGGGCCGCGAGATTCTCTGCGTAGCACATGTTGTTGAGGTAACGAAGACGAACCCAGGTTTGCCCAGGCTGGCTGCCGAGGGCAATACCAAGTGCGTTTGCGAGCGCTTCCGACGAGATTGCACTGAACTCGGCTTCAGATTCGCTGACTAGTTCGACGTCAACGATGGGCATGGGCTAACGTACGCGGTTTGCCGCGCCGAACGAAGCGCGCAGCGCAAGGGAGGCGTCGGTCAACAATGCGCCGTTAGACGGCATACGCTCTTACTCCATAGCGCCATCTGATAAGTAGCGGACACGCTAATACAATGACAACTCCAACAAGCAGCGCTATTTGCAGACTTCATGCTGGCGGGCATGCCTTCATCTTGCGAGCCTTGGCGAGGAACGCGGTGATCTGCCCAGCTATCCCCTTGTTTTCCTCGACCTTGCCGTAGTTGTCGACGAAGTTCACGAGTAGAGCGCGGCCGTCGAGCCGTTCCTGCGCGAGACGCCGACACTCGCGCTCGGCGGCCTCGCGCGCTTCCTGCTCGGCGAGTTGGCGGGCACGGGCTTCTGCCTCCGCCCTCTCCTGACGCTCGCGCTCTTCCTGGGCCTTGCGCGCGGCCTCGGCCTCCAGCCGGCGGCGCTCGGCGGCGAGCCGCTCCTCCTCGGCCGCCCGCTGCTTCCGGGCGGCCTCTTCCCGGGCAAGCTGCTCGGCGCGCTCACGCTCGAGGCGCTCGCGCGCGGCGCGCTCCTCGGCTTCCTTCCGGGCCCTGGCCTGCCGCTCTTCTTCCGCGATCTTGGCGCGGCGCTGGGCCTCAGTGACCTCACTGCACATCAGGTTGCCGTCGGCTTGGATGGCTCTGGTGCAGTCCTGCTTGCTCACCTTGCGCGTCGGATCCATCGGCGGCAGATAGGCTGCATCCTGCGGTGTGCTACTGCAGCCGGCCGCGAGCAGGAGAAGGAGGACGACGGTTATGTTCTTGTTCATGGCTGTCCCTTCAGGTTGTAGGCGCGCAGCGCGCCAGACCTTCCCGATTCGACTTCGATGCGAAGGATACGCGCAGCGCGCTCGGGGCGCTGCGACACAATTCCCACATCAGCAGCGACGCCTCGAGAACAGCTACGGAAGTCGGTTCAAGCAGCAGGTCCGATGGTGAAGGACGTGCAGCGGCATCCTAATCGCTAGGAACTGAAGTACCCCCGGCCGCCGCTCTTCAGTCCGACATTTGCCGCCGGACTTAAGGTCCGGTTGAAGGCGATGGCCTTAGCCGGGTCCTTTTTTTGTGCAACGAACTCGTACTGAGACCTAGATATCGCATAGGGAGCGCAGACACCACAAGGCTGTATGCGCACCCAAGAGCAGCCAGTGCCTCAATAGCTCGGTGCGGCGGACATAGCGCGGGAGGTGATCATGCCGTCTAACGTGGAGCTAACCGGCGCGCGGCTACCAGGCGCACGATAAGGCGCGATCCTCGCCGCGCGCCCGTGTCGAGCGGCTTGTTAGGCCGGGTAGTTCTCATACCCTGGCATGGTTTTCAAAGGCAACTGCCCGGAATAATCGAGATGCCCCTTCCCGGGAACGAAATTCACCTCCAACCGGATTCCGTCGGGATCTTCGAATAGGACGGAGTAGTAGCCAGGAGCCCAGGGTCCGTCCTCTGGTGGGTGCACTACCTTCACCTCATGTTCGAGCAGAAATGCATGTAGGCCGTCGATGTCCTGCCTTGACCGAGCGCGAAAACAAATGTGATGAAGGCCGATACGTCGCTGATCGAATCCGTATTTCCGATTCTCTTCCGATGAGCGAGTGATACCGACCGCTGTTCTTCCCCCGATCATATAGAGACCGTTGGGCGCTTTCGCCGCTAATTTCATACCCATAAAGCCCAAGACCCTTTCATAGAAGGGCATGGCCCGCTGCAAATCGTTAACCGTTAACTGCAGGTGGGCAATTCCATTGATTTCCATGCTAGTACCTTCGTCCAAGAGAGTAGGCCTCACGTCCGCGGTTTGCCGCGCCGGACGAAGCGCGCAGCGCTGAATGAAAGGCGTCGGTCGACAACGCGCGGTTAGCCGCGCCCTTTTTGATCGCGGGCTGCATGCATGGCTATGCCGACGAAGACTACTGCGACGATAACCATTAGAGCTGCGACAACGAGTTCCATGGTTACAGCTCCTTCAAGGACTGAATGTGGCGGTCGATCCGTCGATGGAGAAGAAGAATGCCAATAGTTAAGGCTACCACGACGATAACGGCCGCCCATAACAGCAGAGTGCTAGCCGCATCCACGTTAGAAACGAGTCACCCAAAAGTGCTGATATCCGTCACCAGGAGAATTCCTAGCCAAACCTTGAGGTAAGCGATCTTTTCCTTGGCGACGTCTAGTTCCGACACGCGCTACCTCTGGTGGTCGCTATGCGAAGGGCGCATCAAAGGGCGCGCGCTAACGTTCGCGTTTTGCCGCGCCGTACGAAGCGCGCAGCGCAAGGGAGGCGTCGGTCAACACCGCGCTGTTGGCGCGCTTATTTCGTTGCTTGCGAAGCTCATCGGAGATGGGGCTCACCATACCTAGATGATTGACACGATGGTGTCCGTAAACGTCGTATGCGATGAGATGAAGGTCCCAGTAGATGTAGTCAAGGCAATACCACGCTGCCAGATACTCTTCGATTGAATAAGGATTGAGTGGATGCGTATCCTCTATCTCGTAACAAACAACAGTCCAATTGGCTGCATCAATCAGGAAAGCGTCTGGTCGAAAGGTGGCATCTCTATGCTGCCAAGTTTCGAGAATATCGCAGCGCTGTAGCAGTAAGTGCTGCGCACGCCGTTTGCCACACTTTCGCTCCAGCCGCGGAATCAGCCTATTGATGTAGTCCTCATCGTCGTGCGGATTGAAGTGTTCCCCAAGCGCGTGAAGGTAAATAGCATCTAGCACCTTTGCCCGGAATCCATTCGTTTGTATGCGCGGATCCAATGCTTGCAGCGCACGAACTACTCGATCGGACGGCGAAAGGCCGGGATGCTCAGCAGGCCTAATGCGCCCCGCTACGTGCAAGATGTAACCGTCAGCGGGGGTGTGGTTGTACATTCGGGCGCGCCTAACGTTCACGGTGAGGGGCGCGCGCCGTTCTTGCGCGCGTCCCTCTCGAACGTGGGGTTAGAGGTCACATCGCCATCCAACTCGGGCTTTAGGCCAAAGAAGTAATCAGATAGCGAATACATGTCAGTCTGAAATTCTTGTGCGCCTTTTAACGAGAAAATGTCGTGGCCCTTCCACTGCGGTTTAGATTTGCGAAGGTTCTCAGGAAAAAAAGCGTGTGCCAACCCATTACGCAAGGCGTTCAAAGCCTCTATATCGCGCCTGAAAGTCTTCGGAACTTTACGAATAGCACTAACGAGTCGAAGTTTCTGCAGCGGATAGAGCTCTTCTAAGATGTAATGGTTAAAGCGTTGGAATGGCTTCGTCTTCCAGAGCTTCGGGAATCCGCGCTTTCGTCCGAAATAGTATTCACAGATCTTGTTGTTGAGAAACTCATCGAGCAGCGTGTACCAAAGAATAACTTGGCCACGCACAAGCTTGTTCTTCATGATCTCTAGCACCGGCGTACGCGCTTCGCGCTCGTAGCGCCGAATGTCCTGGTAATCCAAGGAGAAGGTCTCGGCAATCTGCTCAATCTCATGAACTAGTCGACGCTGCTTGGCGGTTAGCAGATCGGTGGCCATGACTTAGGTGGATTAACTATGACCTCTAACGTTCACGGCGAGCGGTGCGCGCCGTCTTTGCGCGCGTCCGACTCCGCCGTTTAGTTAGGTCTAACGGCATAGAGCATCACTCCATCAGCCGGAACCAGTCCCGTACACTCAAACGTAAGCGCACAACTTCGTCCTCGGCGAGAACGCTACAGTGTGCGACCGGACCGCGAAGCGTGTTGAGATTGGCCATCACCCGCTCCACGGCTTTGGGGCTATTAAAGATGCTGCCAAACACATCCCAGTTCTTCTTAATTATTTCGCCGAGTTCACCGAATGTTGTGAAATCGATTGGTTCAGTCGAACGTATGGTGACGCCGGAGTCAATTTCCCGTTGCATCCGCCCATCAGCTTCGGCTTTCACATTTGCTGGAACGCGACCACTAGCCCACCAGCCAGCTGGCTCGGCGACTTTTAATGTGTCTGACACCAGCCTTCGTATGGACTTCTCGAGAGAATAGAAAACCTCGTAGTGCAAGGAC
>VBCM01000111.1 GCA_005883675.1 Betaproteobacteria bacterium | reverse complement strand
TGCCGGCCGGCCCCTGGGCGAGCCGGTGGTGCAGTACGGCCCCTTCGTGATGAACACGCGCGAAGAGATCGAGCAGGCGATCCGCGACTACCAGAACGGCACGCTCGCCGCGGCCTAGGCATAGTCCGCCCGGGAGAGGGCTTAGCGGATTATCCAGGCGTCCGATGGAAACAGGTCCTCGCGCTGCATAGTTCGCGCGTGGGACACGAAGCACCTGCCTTCGCCCTGCTCGAGCAATCGGAGCAGGCGGCGCATGCCGTCGTGCGCAGCCTCCTGCCGGCGCATGGGCCGGTAGGCGCGGCGGCGCAGGCGCGCCTTGGGCTGACCGAACTGCCGGCCCGGATCGATCGGCTCGCGCCGGGGATGGTCTATGCGGTGGCGTGCGCGGAGCAGGCAGTGCGTGTGCCGCTCGTCGCCGGCGCGCTCGCGGCGTCGCTGCGCTCAGGGAAGCCCTGCGCGCTCATCACGCCCGCCGCGCCGGGCATCCTGCTGCGCAAGGCGCGGCTCGCCGGCTACGCGCTGCACGCGCCGCTCAAGGCGGGGCAGCTCGCGATCTGCCAGGTCACGACGGAGGCGCCCAAGCATCTCTTTCGCCTGGGCGTGCAAAGCCTGATCGCGCAGCTCGAGCGGCACATGGCGGCGCGCGAGGCGTTCGTCGTGATCGACGAAGCGGACGCGCTCTTCCTCATCGCCGACCCGCGCGCCGCGGCAGAGGCTGCCGAGCGCTATGCCGAATGGGCGACGGCGCACGAGCACACCGTGCTCGCGCTCTTCGCGCCGGCGCCCGAGGCGGCGCGCGAATACCTGACGCTGCGGCGTCTGGGCGAGAACTTCGCCGGGTTCGCACTCGCGAGAGCCGCCGCCGGCGGCTCGCTCTTCGAGGTGCGGCACTGGTTCGGCGCCGAAGGCGCGAGCGCTCGCGAGGGCTTCGAGCTGCGGCTGCCAGGCACGCAGCCGCAATCGCCGCCGGCCGAGCCGCTGCGCCGCCTGGAGGAGCCGCTCGCGCCGGTCGATAGCGTGATCTGCGTGCGGGGCGCGCTCGCGGCGCCGGTGAAATCGTGGCACGCCTGGGAAGAAGTGGAGTCGATCGCGGAGGCGCTGGACGCGGCGCGGCGCAGCGAAGCGGCGACGCTCGTCCTGCCGTTCGAGCGGCCGAACGACTATGAAGCGCTCGCGCGCGCGGTGGCCGAGGTGCGCGCGCTCGAGCGCGCGAGCCTGCGCGTGGTCGTGCGCGAGCGGGTGCTGCGGCTAAGGAGCTCGCAGACGCTTGCGCTCATGCGGTTGGGCGCCTCCTCCGTCATCCCGGCCGACGTGCCTGACGCCGCGGTAAAGCGCATGACCGACGCCCTTCACGGCACGCGCTTCGCGCGGCCCTATGACGCCGACCTGCGGCAGGTGGAGGAGGAAACGAGCGGCCTCCTGCGCGCGCGGAGCTACAGCCGCGCTTCCTTCTGCGAGGCGGTGGAGCGGCTGCTTGCGGCGGCCGACGGCTTCGATGTGGAGAGCACGCTCGTCGGCGTGGAAGCCGCGCTCGTCGAGCCTTGGCGCATCCTCGCCGCGGCGCGCCGGCACGCGCGCGAGTTCGTCGGCTTTGCCGAAGACGCTCGCGTCTGGTTGTACTGGCATGGCTGCCGCGCCGAGATCGTGCCGCAGATCCTGAGACGTATGAACGTCGACTTGCGCTGCGAGGTGCATGACAAGCCGCACAGCATGCTCGGCGCGCTCGATCGGCTGCGACAGGCATGAAGCGCGTTTGGCGAGCGCTCGCCGCGGCGCTCGCGCTGGCACCGTGCGCGGCCGCCGCGCAGCCGGCGGCGCCGGCGCTCGAGCCGCCGGCCGCGCCGGCGAGCGTCCTCGATCCGCGCGCGCCAATCAAGCCGATGGACCAGGCGCTGCGCGAGCTGCAAAGCGATCGCAGCGCGGCGCCCGCGCTCGAGGCGTACGAGGCGGGCGACTACTACAAAGCGGCACGCCTCGGACGCGCGGCGCTGGCGCGCGATGCGGCGAGCTCGACTGCGCTGCGCTATGCGGTGGCGAATAGCCTTGCCTGGACCGGCCGCTACGACGCGGCGCTCGAGGACTATCGCGCACTGCTCGGCACCGATTACGAAGCGCGCGCGCGCATCGGTATCGGCAACGTCATGCTGTGGCAAGGCCGGCCGGATAGCGCCGAGCGCGAATTCCGGGCGGCGCTGGAGCGCGATGCGGCCGTCGAGGATGGGCAGCAGAGCCTCGAGCTCGCCGCGCGCGAGCTGCGGCCCGCGCTCGGGCTGCGCTTTGCGCGCACCGCCGACAACCAGCACTTCACGCGCGATGAAGCCTGGCTCACGTGGCGGCGCTGGAGCGCCGATCGCTCGCGGCGCTACGAGCTCGCCGTCCTCGGCGAGGACAACAGCGCGCCTGCCTTTAGCACGAAGCGCGAGGCGCTGCAGGGGTCCGCGTGGTTCGTCGCCGCGCCGCTCGCGCCGCGCGTCGAGGCGGCGCTTTACGACGACCAAGTGTTCGCCACGCTGCAGATCGAGCCGTGGCGCGATCACGTGCGCGTGCGCGCAGGACGGGTGAACTGGGCTCGCCTCGCGTTTAGCGCCGCAGCGCTCACCGACCGGCTCACCGCGAACATGCTCGGCATCCAGGCGGAGGCGCGGGGCGTGCTCGGCGCGGTTCGCGTGCGCGCCGATGGCTATGACATCTCGGATGGCAACCGCGTCTATGAAGGCGAGGCGCAGCTCACTCCCGCGTGGCAGCCACTGCCCTGGCGGCTCGAGTGGTACGGCGGTCTCTTCGCGCGACGCGCCGAGCGCGAGGATCCGCGCTACTGGTCGCCGAAGCCGGCGTACGAGCTCGCCTTCGTCGGGGTGCGCCGCGGCTGGTACTCCGATCGCAATGACATCAGCGCCTGGGCGCGCGTGGGCGCCGGGATGAGCGAGACGGCCAAGGCGAGCTACAGCGCCGGCCTGAGCGCGCGCCGCTGGCTGACCCGCGAACTCGCCTTCGCCCTCGAGGCGTGGTTCGTCGATGCGCCGCGGCCGACGCCTTACCGCATGCACCAGGTCGCCGCTTCTTTGCAGCTCCTATGGTGAAGCCGAACGCCACGCGCGCGCTCGCCATCGCCGCGGCCGCGGGGCTCCTTGGCGCGGCCGCCTTCGCCGTGCACGAGCTCGCGCATCACCTGCTGCGGCGGGAAGGCGCGGCGCTGCTCGGGCCGGTGAGCAAGGTGATCGTGTTGGTGCTGTTCGCCTTCCTCGTGCTGCTTGCCTGCCGGCATCTTTGCATCCTCGGGCTCGCCGCGTGGGAGCACTGGCTGCATACCGGCGACGAGCTCGAGCATGGCGCGCTCCGCGCGCCGAGCGTCTCGATCATCGTGCCCGCGTACAACGAAGGCGCGATGATCGCCACGGTGCTCGAATCGCTGCTCGCGATCGACTATCCGAACTTCGAGATCGTGGTGGTTGACGACGGCTCCTCCGACCGCACCTACCTGCATGCCCTGCCCTACCAGCGCCGCCGCCCCGACGTCGAATGCCGGGTGCTCGCCAAGCCGAACGGCGGCAAGTTCGACGCCCTCAACCACGGCATCGCCCATGCGCGCGGCGAGTTCGTGGTCTGCATCGACGGCGACAGCCTGGTCCATCCGCAGGCGCTGAAGCACTGCATCGCGCGCTTTGCCGACCCACGCGTCGGCGCGGTAGCGGGCAACGTGCGCGTCGCGAACCGCGGCACGCCCTGGTCGGCGATGCAGGCGCTCGAGTACATCGCGGGCTACGGCCTTGCCAAGCGCGCGCAGAGCGCGGCGGGCGTGGTCACCATCGTTCCCGGCCCGCTGGGCGCGTTCAGGAAAAGCGCGCTCGAGGCGGTGCGCGGCTACGACGGCGACAGCTTCGCCGAGGATTTCGACCTCACGGTGAAGCTGCTCGGTGCGGGCTGGCACATCGTCTACGAGCCGCGCGCCATCGTCTTCACCGAGGCGCCGGAGCGCACGCTCGAGCTGCTGCGCCAGCGCTACCGCTGGACGCGCGGCTCGCTGCAGGCGCTGCGCAAGCGCCGCCACGGCCTGTTCTCGCCGCGGCGCGCGCCGCTGCGCTTCATCGCGCTCTGGTACCTCGGCGCCGAGCACCTCGCGCTGCCGGCGCTGCACATCGGCGCGCAGCTCCTCTTCGTGGGCGGCGGCCTGCTTTTCGACATCCATCCAGTGGTGGTGTGCTGGTGGCTGCAGCTCATCGTGCTCGAGTGCGCGGTGCTCACCTTCTGCGTCGCCGTCGAGAACGAATCGCCCTGGCTCCTCGCGCTGAGCCCGCTGTTTCGCGCGGTCTACATGGTGGTGCTCGACGCCGCGCGGCTTCTCGCCGCGGCGGAGGAGTTCGCCGCCGTCGGCATGAGCTTGGACAAGGTCTCGCGGCTGGGCCGGCTGAAAGGCGCGCAGGGCTGAACATGGAAACGTATTTCGTCTTTCTTACGCACCTCGTGCTGTTCCTCTCGCTCACCACGCTGGTATTCGCCGTCGGCGCGTACGGGACGCTCGTGCTGCGGCGGCGCCGTCCCGGCGCGCGGCGGCGCGCCCTGGCGAGCGACGAAGTGATGCTCGTTTGCCGATACACAGGAGACGACCATGAATAGACTCGCTCGCATCCTCGTCGTCGCCGCGTTCGCCCTGTGGGCGGCGGCTGCCTGCGCCGAGAGGCCGCTCGTCCTCCTGCGCAGCGACATCACCGAAGCGTTCTTCCGCGGCAACGGGGGACAGTACGAGCTCGTGCTTTCGCCCTGGCGGGCGTTCTTCGCCCGGCAGCACTTCGCCGCGCGCGAGATGCGCGCCACTGAGCTCGCCTCGCTCACGGAGCCGGCCGTGCTCATCCTGCCCTCGACGGTGGCGCTTTCGGACGAAGAGCGCGCGGCGATCCGCGCGCGCCTTGCGGCGGGCTGGAGCGTGCTCGGCACCTGGGCGGTTGGCGTGCGCGATGGCCAGGGACAGTGGTCCGGCTACGGCTTCATCGACGAGACCTTCGGCGCCAGCGTGCAGGCCCAGGTCTCTGGCGCCGACGAGCATTTCCTCCTGCCCTTTGGTGAAACGCCGATCACGAGTCGCGTCACCGCCGGCAAGCGCATCTATCTCCTGCCGACGCCGGAGCCGCTACTTCGCGTGCGCACGACGAACGGCGCGGCGCGCTATGGTGACTGGATGCGCGAGACGAGCTCGCCGGGGGCGCTGCTCGCTGGCGCTGCGTTCGACGAGCGCGAAGGCGCGCGGCGCGCATATCTCGGCTTCATCGAGACGAGCTGGGGCGGCGCGCAAGCCGACATCGATCAGCTGCTCCTCGGGACGCTCGACTGGCTCGCCCACAAGCCGCTGCTCGTGAAAGGCGCCTGGCCCTTTCCGCACCAGGCGGCACTTCTCATCGAGATGGATACGGAAGACAAGTTCGAGAACAGCGTGCGCTTCGCCGCGCAGCTCGAGCGCTACGGGCTGCGCGGCACCTTCTACTCGGTCACCTCCGAGGCGGCGCGCTTTCCCGGCGTCGTCAAGCGCCTCGCCTCGCGCCACGAGATCGCCTACCACGCCGACGTGCACGATGGTTTCGCCAAGCTCGCGCCCGCGCGCCAGGATGCGCGCATGAAGGCGATGATCAAGCAGATGTCGCAGCTCATTCCCGAGGTGAAGGCGGCAGGCGGCTTCCGCGCGCCGCTCGAGCTCTACGACGACACGACCGAGCGGCTGCTGCGCGCGAACGGCCTGCGCCACCACGCTGCGTCGCCGGATGCGCGCGACGACGCGCTGCCGGGCTTGTCGCACGCCGAGAAAGGCGTGCCACCCGAGCAGGCGCTCGTCGTCCTCCCGCGCACCTGGCTCGACGACATGAACCTGCTGCGCACGGGCAAGCTCGCCACCGACAGCGCGCAGAACATGCTCGGAACGAGCCTGGAGGACACCCTCGCCTCCCGTGGCTTCGGCCTGCTGTCGCTGCACACGCAATCGTTCTACGCCGGGGGCCCGCTCGAGCGCGCGATGCCGGCCTTCCTCGCCCGCGTGGCAAAGGAGCGCGGCCGGCTATGGAGCGCTTGCGGCGAGGTGCTGACGCGCTGGTGGCGCCAGCGCGAAGCGGTGACGATCGCGACGACCGAGGAAGCGGGCGGCCTGCGCATCGCGCTCGACGCGGCGCGCCCGGTGCGCGATCTGCAGCTGATCCTCCTTCCACCCGGCGCCGCCACACCGCAGGTGGAAACGAATGGAACCAGCGCCCGACTGGAGCGCCTCGATGACTTCCGCTGGGCGATCGTGCTGCCCGAGCTCGCGGCCGGCGCCACCGAGCTGCACGTGAAGTTCTAGGTCGGGGCCGCGCGCCACCAGCGAAGGAGCGGCTCGACGATCGCGCCGGCGTCGTAGCCCAGCGGAAAGAAGGCGAGCCCGGCGTAGCCGCGCACCCGCTCGGGGCCGAGCTTCCGCGTAAGGCTCGTGAGGTCTTCGTACCAGCCCTGCACCCAGCGGCCGTGCTCACGGTACGCGTAATACGGCGTCTCTTCCGGATCGCGGCGCAGGCCATGGCGCGCCGCCAGCGTGCTCGCGGCAAGCCGGTCGTTCGGCATCAGCGATGCCGGCGTCTCCGCGTAGGTGAGAAGCCGGGCTCTTCAGAGCGCTGCGGCGCCCGGGCGTTCAGACGCCGCTGCCCATTGCCAGCCGTAGAGCGGCACCGAGAGCAGGATGCGCTCGCGCGCCACACCGAGCGCGGCGAGGCGCGCGAGCGCCCGGGCGATGCCCACGGCATTGGTATCGCTCCTGGTGACGAGCGGACCCGTCACCTTGGACTCGGCCCAGTGCGCGTCATAGAGCTGGGCGACCCACCACGCCATGCGGCCGGCGGCGGGCGCGTCGTAGGCATCGAAAGCATCGCTCGCGGGGAAAAAAGCCGACAGCGTCTTGCCCCTGGCCGCGGCATTCTCATGCAGCGCGGCGAGCCAGCCGCGGAAGCCCGCGATCGCGTCAGCCGAGACGTCGCTGTAGCCCTCGAGATCGAGGTGCAGGCCGGCGAACATCGCGTCGTCAAGGTAGCGCATGCATTCACCGAGCAGCCGCTCGCGCGGCCGCGCCTGAGCGAACACGCGCTCGAAGTCGCCTTCGCCAAGGAGCGTCAGCGCGAGCTCCAGACCCCGGCCGTGCGCCTGGCTATGCGCCGCCAGCCCGGGCGCGAGCTTGTGCCACGCGCGCCGCTCGAGCGCGCCGTCGGCGCCGATCGGCGCGTCGAACAGTACGAGGCGGCCGAATGCCTCCAGCCGCAGCTCGCGCCACCCCGCTGCCATCCACCAGGGCAGGTAGCCGAGCGCGGCCGGCGCCAGCGACCCTTGCGCGCGCGCGAGTGCCGGCGACAGCGCGAGCGCGGCGGCGAGCTGCAGGGCGCGACGTCTCGACGGGTTCATCGGGTAGTACGCTGGGCGTCCCTTTCAACCCGAGGAGACGCCATGAGAGCGGCAAGCGCCATCGCCTGTCTGGGCTTTTGCATCGCCCCTAGCTTCGCATCCGCGCAGAGCGGCAACAATCTCGAGGTGATCAACCATCCGAACTACGACAAGAGCGTTTTCCTGCCTTTTTCACCCGCGATCAAGGTGAAAAGCGGCATGCTCCTCTGGCTCGCCGGCGGCACGGCCCTGCCGGTGTATCACGACCATCCGCACAAGCGCGACGAGGTGGTGAAGTACCTCAAGAACGATCTCGAGGCGCAGGTGCGCCAGACGATGGACGGCATCATGCAGACGTTGAAGGCGGCGAACGCCTCGCCGAAAGACGTGGTGCATGTCTTCATCTTCCGCACGCGGCCGCGCATGGGCGATATCGGCAAGGCGAGCGCGATCGTCAACTCCTACTTCGCGCCGTACAACCACAAGCCGGCGACGACCAACATGGCGGTGCTCGAGCTCGGCGAGCCCGAGCAGCTTGTCGAAATCCAGGTGGTGGCCGTCGTCGATAACTAGGCCAATTCCGTACTTAGTACGAAATAGTTATTACGTACCTAAGTACGCAATTCAGTCGGCGAGCGGGCTGGGCCGCAGCTGGAAGCGCACCACTTTCGGCCGCGTGCCCTTGCCGCCTTCCAGGTGGAAAGGCGCGCGCGTCGCCACGGTCGACCACAGGCCGCGGCCTTTCCAGCCTTTTTTCGCGTCATCGATGCGCCCGTCTAGCCATTTGGCGTAGTAGCCGAGTGGATAGGGCACGCGCAGCACAATGAACTTCCCATCGACAAGCGCGAGCAGTCCCTCGTTCAGGTTACCGGTGGCGATGGGCACATTCCTGCCCAGCCCGAAGGTGTCGAACTGGTCGACCCAGGTGTAGTAGCTCGACTCGACGCTGCCCTGATCGGCCACGCCCTTGAACTGCGGCCCGGGAAACGGGTAGAGCGCCCAGCCCTCCGGGCAGTGCGCGCCGGTGGCGCTCGGCCCGTTGAGCGGGCCTTTGCATTTGCGCCGATCGAAGCTCGCGAGATGGCCGCTCGAGAGCGAAGTCCAGAAGACGCCCTCGCGGTCGATGTCGCCGCCGCGCGGGCCATAGCCAGGCAACGGCGGCTCGTAGATCTCCGTCAGCGCGGTATGCGCCGGATCCGGGCCGGGGTTCACGCGCACGACGTAGCCGGGGAAGCTGCGCGACGTGCCCCACACCGTGCCGTCGACCGGATTCACGGCGACCGAGTAAAGGCCGGTGACGACGCGCTGGTCCTTCGCCGGGTTGAGCGGCTCGCCGGGCTCCACCCAGTCGTCGCGTCTTCCGTTGCCGTTGGTGTCGAGGATGAAAGGCGTCCAGCCCTGCGCGCGCTCCTCGTCGCCGGTCTCTTCGTACACCTTCCGATTGAGCCAGCCCAGCACCGGGTTCGCCGCACCGCCGGCGCTCGTCCACAGCGTGTTGTTCGCGTCCTCGGCGAAAACCAGGTGATGCGTGCTGAAGCAGGTGCTGATCAGCGTGAACTTGCCCGACTGCGGGTCGTACATCGAAAGGTGCCGGTTGGCGCGCTCGAGCGGGAACACCTGCGCGGACGGATGCGACGAGCCCTTGCGGCAGAAGTCCGGGTTCTGCGGCGGCCGCACGCGTGCCGTGTACCAGAGGCGCCCGCGCTCGTCGAGCATCGGGTTGTGCGTGCTCGTGTGGCTGTCCCAGATCGGCTTCGCGCCCCAGTACGGCGACGGCGCCATCGGGTCATCCTTGGACGACGGCGTCTCGGGGTCGCGCACCGGATGCTCCATTTCGGTCGCGACGTGCGATCGCGGATCGAGCACGGGCAGCAGGTCGGTGCTCTCTTCGGTCGCGCCGTAGAGCTTGCCGTAGGCGTTGAGCGTCGGGTTGCGCTTGTCGGTTGAGATCTCGTCGTGCAGATAGGCGCGCGGGTTGCTCCAGTCCCAGAGCGTGATCACTACATTGCGCTCCGCTCCTTGAGGGCGCGGCGGCCGCTCGGCGGGAATCTCGCCGGCGGCGACGCGATCGGTCCACTCGGCAAACTGCGCCAGCATGCGGTCGGGATCGGTACGCCCGAGGACGTTCACCATCGATGTCATCGCCTGGCCGGAGGTGATGCGCCGCGCCCACGCTTCCTGCGATGACTTGAAGTGACCGAGCGCCTGCGGCACGGTGCGCGTCGCCGCCGTTCCCATGGCGTGGCAGCCGACGCAGCCGTTGCTTTTCACCGCGTCGAGCCATTGCTGCTGGCTCGCCGCTTTGCCGATCGGGAACTCGCCCTTCTCCGGTACGCGCAGCATCGAGTACCAGTAGATGGACGGGTAATACTGCGCCGCCGAGCCCTGGTTCGGCGCGACGTTCGCCTTGAGGCGCAGCCGGTCGCCGGGCCGCGCCTTCACCTTCTTCGAGTCGACCAGGCCGTAGCCGCGCACCCAGACGCGGTAGCTCGCTTTCGGCAGCTCCGGAATGAGGAAACGGCCGTAGTCGTCGGTGACGACGATCTTCGCGAACTTGGTCGGCAGGTCCTCCGTCTCGGCAATCACCCAGACGCCGGCTTCCGCCGTGCGCCCGTTGGTCACCACGCCGCGGATGCTTTGTGCGTTCGCGCTCCCGAGCGCGAGCATGAGCAGAAGCAGTAGCGCACGCATCGAGGTCCTAGATGAGAAAAATGGGGTCCGTCCCCATTTACGCGGCCGCTGGCACTGGTTGTGGCCGCGCTTCGCGGATCGGCAGGTGCACGGCGGCCGCGCCGAGGCAAAGCGCGATGTCCGCCCACCACATCCAGTCGTAGCTGCCGGTCGCCTCGAAGGCTTTGCCGCCGAGCCAGGCGCCGAGGAAGCCGCCCACCTGGTGCGAGAGCATGACGACGCCGAAGAGCGTGGCCATGTAGCGCGCGCCGTGCAGCTTGGCGACGAGGCCGATGGTCGGCGGCACGGTGGAGAGGTAGGTGAAGCCGATGGCCGCGGCGAAGAGGAAGAAGACCATCGGCACCTTAGGCGAGAAAACGAAGACGAGAATGATGATCGCGCGCGCGAAGTACACGCCGGCAAGCGCCATCTTCATGCGGCGCATCTGGATGTATTTGCCGATCCACAGGCTGCCGAACATGTTGAAGAGCCCGATGATGGAGAGCGACCACGCTGAGACGCTCGCGGGAAGCTGGCAGAACGCGACGATGCCGGGCAGGTGCGTGGCGATGAAGGCGATGTGGAAGCCGCAGGTGAAGAACCCGGCGGTGAGCAGGAGGTAGCTCGGGTCGCGCAGCGCGCCGGCGAGCGCCTGGCGCAAAGTGCCGGCGTTGAGATGCGCCGTGGCGTGCAGCGGCTCAGACGGAGTGATGAAAAGGACGAGCGGGATCGCTGCGAGGCCGATGGCGCCGACGATGACGAGCGCCGGCTGCCAGCCGGCAAGGCCGATGAAAAGCTGCGCGAGCGGCACGAGCACGAATTGGCCGAGCGAGCCGCCGGCGCCGATGATGCCGTTGGCGACCGAGCGCTTCGCTTCCGGAATCCAGCGAGCGACGGCGGAGGCGAGCTGCGCCGGGCCGCTGGTGCTCGCGCCCGAAGCGGCGATGATGCCGACCACCACGATGAGCGACCAGGCGCTCGAGGCGAAGGGCATGAGCGCGGTGCCCAGAGCAAGGCAAAGCGAGCCCGCCAGCATCACCGGCCGCGGTCCCCAGCGGTCGGAGACGGCGCCCGCGACCGGCTGGCCGATGCCCCACATGAGCTGCGCGACGCCGAAGGCGAGGCTGATGGTGGCGTAGCCGACGCCGGTGGCGGAATTGATGGCGCTGATGAAGAGCGGCTGCGCGGTACGGATGCCGAGCGCAAGGCCGAAGATTGCGCCCGCGGCAAGCGCAAGCGGCATGAAGCTGCGGTGGGTCATAGGACGAACGGCTGCATCTTAGCGCGCATGTCCGCGGGAATCGGCAGCGGGCGCCAGGTGTCGAGCGAAACCAGCGCGACTTTGTGCTTCGCGCGGAATTTTTCCTCGCCGCCCACCGAGCCGCGCACCACGAACTCGATCGATGAGCGGCCGAGTTTCGCGATGGCGAGCTCGAGGCGCAGCGTGTCGCCGAGATGCGCCGGCCGGAAGAACTCGCAGCCCGTGTTGACGATGGGAAAGCCGATGCGCCGCTCGAGATGCATCTCCTGGAACGGCAGCCCGACCGCCTCGCGAAACCAGTCCTCGACTACGCCGCCGACCATGTCGAAGAAATTGACGAAATAGACAATGCCGGCCGGGTCGCAGTGCGAGAAGCGGATCAGCCGCTCGCGCTCAAACGGCTTTGGCACTAGAGGATGCGGTTGAACCAGGCGAGCGACAGCAGCCCGGCGACGAGCACGAGCAGCGCGGCCGCGGCCGAGAAGAAGGCGCCGATCTCGGTCTTCTTCGTTTCCATCACCAGGCGAGAATTCATGGTCTGGTAGATCTTCTTCAGGTCGACCGCGTTGCCGGCATAGAAATAGTCGCCGCGCGTGAGATCGGCGATGGCGCGCAGTGTCTCCTCGTCCAGGCGCACGTGCATCGACCAGCCGTCGAAGCCAACGATCTTGCCTTCCGGCGTGCCCACGCCGACGGTGAAGATGCGCACGCCGCGCTCGGCGGCAAGGCGCGCCGCCATCAGCGAGTCGGGACCGGTGGTGCGCTGACCGTCGGTGAGAAGAATGATCACGGCGGAGGTGTACGAGCCCGGCGGCGCGGGCTTGAAGTTGGGCGGCGGCTTGCGCTTCTCGGCGGCGTAGGAAAAGCTTGCGACATCGTAGCCGCCGTCGGGAAAGAGCACCGCGAGCGAGACGATGATCGCGCTGCCGATCGCGGTGGCGCGCTGCAGCTGGAAGCGATCGATCGCGGCGTAGAGGTCGTCCTTGTTGGTGGTCGGCGCCTGCGCCACGGTGGCGGTGCCGGCGAAGGCGACGATGCCGATCCTGACGTGGGAAGGCTGGTCGGCGATGAAGGCTTTCGCTGCGACCTGCGCGGCGACCAGGCGGTTGGGCTCGACGTCGCTCGCGCGCATGCTGCCGGAGACGTCCATGGCGAGGATCACCGTCTCGTGCTGCGAGGGCAGCGTCATGGTGGCGCTCGGCCGCGCGATGGCGACGATGAGCGCCGCGAGCGCAGCCAGGATGAAGAGCGGCGGCACGTGGCGCCGCCAGCTTGCGCCCGACATCGCTTCGCGCATCAGCGCGAGGCTGGAGTAGCGCACCGCGAAGCGCTTGCGCCGGCGCAGCAGGTAAACGTACAGCGCCACCAGCGCAGGAAGCGCGGCGAGCAGCCAGAGGAACTCAGGCCACTGGAAGCTCATGCACCCTCACGGCGCGCTTGCGCTTGCGCAGATCGGCGAAGCGCAGCACGGTGTCGACGAGATCGGCGTCGGTGGCGAGCTCGAGCGCGTCCACCCCGGCATCGCGCAGCGCCGTGCGCAGGCCGGCTTCGCGCCTTTGCGCCGCGTCCATGAAGCGCTGGCGAAAGCGCCCGTCGTGCGTGTCGACGAAGAGCTGCTCGCCGGTCTCGGCGTCCTCGAATACGAGGAGCCCCAGGTCGGGCAGCTCGGTCTCGAGCGGATCGTGCAGCCGCACGGCGATCATCTCGTGGCGCTGCGCGAGCTGGCGCACCGGCTGCTCCCAGCCGGGCGCGCTGATGAAGTCGGAGACGAGAAACAGGAGCGAGCGCCGGTGGATGAAGTTGAACGCGCTCTTGAGGAGCGTCCCCAGATCGGTGCCTTTGCCGGCGGCGAGCGGCGGCCGCGTCATCATGGCGTGCAGGATGGCAAGCACCTGCCGGCGCCCCGAGCGCGGCGCGATGACATTGTCGACCTCGAGCCCATAGAGGATCGCGCCGACGCGGTTGCCATGGCGCGTGAGAAGCCGCGCCAGCAGCGCGACGAAATCGGCCGACAGCTCGCGCTTTTTCACCTCGCGCGAGCCGAAGTCGACCGAGCGGGAAAGATCGAGCAGGAACCAGGCGGTGATCTCGCGGTCCTCGTGGTACTCGCGCACATAGGGCGTCTGCAGCCGCGCGGTCACATTCCAATCGATGTGGCGGACGTCGTCGCCGTACTGGTACTCGCGCAGGTCCGCGAGATCGAGGCCGAAGCCGCGAAAAAGCGTCCGGTAGTCGCCATGCAGGAGGCCGTCGAGGCGACGCATCACCGTCCACTCGAGACGGCGCAGGACCGCGTCAGGATTGCGCGGCGGGGGCGGGCTTTGCATGCGCTTGCAGCGGCTTCGCGGGCGGGCGCACCTTCTGCATCAGGCGCTTGATGAGCTCGTCGGGCATGAGCCCCTCGGCGAGCGCCTCGTAGGAGAGCACCAGCCGATGGCGCAGCACGTCGGGCACGAGATCCACCACGTCCTCGGGCAGCGCGTAGTCGCGCCCACGCAGGAAGGCGAGCGCCCGCGCACACTCGATCAGGTGGATCGAGGCCCTGGGGCTCGCGCCGTACAGGAGGTACTTGTCCGGCGCGCGCGTGGCGGCGGCGAGGCGCACCGCGTACTGGATGAGCGCCGGCTCGACATAGCCCTTGCGGCACTGGCGCTGCAGCTCGAGGAGCTGGTCGGTGCTCGCCACGGCGAGCGGCTCGTGGGCCGGGCCGGTGACGCGCTCGACGATCACGAACTCCTCTTCCTCGCTCGGGTAGCCGACCAGCACCTTCATCATGAAGCGGTCGACCTGCGCCTCGGGCAGCGCGTAGGTGCCCTCGGTCTCGATCGGGTTCTGCGTCGCCATCACCAGGAACGGATCGGGCACCTTGTGCGTCTCGCCGGCGATCGTCACCTGGTGCTCCTGCATCACCTCGAGCAGCGCGCTCTGCACCTTGGCGGGCGCGCGGTTGATCTCATCGGCCAGCAGCAGGTTGCAGAACACCGGACCGAGCGACGTGCTGAAGTCGCCGGTGCGCTGGTTGTAGATGCGCGTGCCGACCAAGTCCGCCGGCACGAGATCGGGCGTGAACTGGATGCGCCGGAATGACCCGCGCACCGTGGCCGCAAGGGTCTTCACCGTCAGCGTCTTCGCGAGTCCCGGCACGCCTTCCACCAGCAAGTGCCCGCCGGCCAGCATCGCCACCAGCACGCGCTCGAGGAAGTGGTCCTGGCCGACGACGGTTTTCTTTACCTCGTAGAGCACGCGCTCCATGAGCGGCGAAGCTGGGTCCATGGCGTTCCTTTAGAAAGGCGAAAGCCCGATCGAGGACGCGGCGTTCTCGATCGGTACGGCAAAGCCGATGCCGATGAAGACACGGTTCTCCGTCGGATTGAGCAGGCCCGTG
>VBCM01000110.1 GCA_005883675.1 Betaproteobacteria bacterium | reverse complement strand
GGCCAAGAGGTCAACGAACCGCAGAAACTCTTTATCCGGCATCTCGACAAGGCCTAGGCGCCACGCCCGAATCGTTTCCTCTGGGGCGCCGAGCCGCGTCGAGAGCTCCGCCATACCTAGGTGCTTCTCAGCAATCTCCAGTCCCCGCATGACTAGCGGACTCGCAGGAAGCCGATTCATGCGGCCTATTTCATACGCCTTTGTGCGGATCGTCTAGGGGGGTGTTTCCTACGCCTCTTTGCTTGTGGCTCTCTTTCTCCATAAGCCCCGGCAAATCGGGCGAGCACATGGCTGTCCGCTTCGCGGCATCCCGGCAGCTTCTCCGAAATCGGATCTTCGTTGCCTCGATTAACTCTTCTGCACAGCGCGACAGCCTCGGAATCAAAAAAAGACGCTAGTACGCCATCGCACGTCCGTGGATTTGTCCTGGGCCATCATTTGAGACGCGAGTTGACCACGCCTTCGGCCCCGTAACAGGGCTTTGCGTACGCGCTGGGATGGCCACAAACGATGCGCAGCGAGAGCTATGGAGAAATGAAAGAGGCCCGTGGTCGCGGGCCTCAGTGCGCCATTACAAACTCCTCTACCAACTAAAGGAAAGGCGCGATCACAGTATGCGCCCGTTAACGGCCTGGTACGCTAATCTAATATCGTCTTAATCAGGCTGTGTCGGGCCCGCCAGGTCGCGCAGGCGACCATCGTGGATGTCGTAGATCCAGCCATGCACCACGATGTCCTGGCCGCGCGCTGCGGCGTCGTGCAGCACGGTTGTCTGCCGCACGTTGTGCACCTGCTCGATGACGTTCAGCTCGCACAGGCACCGGTGCCTCTCGCGCTCGCTTGCGAGGTGGTCGATGGCGCCGGCATGCTTCCAGCGCACGTCCTGCACGTGACGCAGCCAGTTGTCGCAGAGGCCGATGCGCTCATCGCGCAGCGCCGCCAGCACGCCGCCGCAGCCGTAATGGCCGCAGACGATGATGTGCCGCACTTTGAGCACGTCGACCGCGAACTGGATGGCTGACAGGCAGTTGAGGTCGGCATGCACCACGAGATTCGCCACATTGCGATGGACGAACATCTCGCCCGGCAGCAGGCCCACGATCTGGTTCGCCGGCACCCGGCTGTCCGAGCAACCGATCCACAGGTACTGCGGTGCCTGCTGCTCTGCGAGCCGCGCGAAGAACTGCGGATCCTGGCGCAGCATTTCGGCGGCCCAGGCGCGGTTATTCGCGAGCAGCTGGCTTAAGGCGTCCAAACGTTCCGCAATATTACTTGCGGTCCGGTCGATAGGATCTTGCTGCAGAGCATCCTCGCCCAGATCAAGTAAAGGGCGATCCGCTGCGCTTGGCGCGCAGCGCTATCGCGTCTTGTTTTGCTGGTCCTTCAGGTGCTCGACGGTCTTGCGTACCCGGCGCGCTTCCTCGCGTGCTTCTTCGGCCGCTTTGCGCGCCGCCTCGGCTTCCTTGCGCGCGGCTTCGGCGATCTCGCGCGTCTGCTCGGCCGCGCTGCGGCCGCCTTCCGCGGCGCGCCGGCCCCCTTCGGCGTCCTCGCGCTTGCTCTCGGCGCGCTCGCGCGCGCGTTCGGCAGTGTTGCGCTGTTGCTCTTTATCGTTGTTCTTGTGGCCCGGGCCGGACTGCGACATGGCTGCCGAAGCGCTACTTCTTCTCCGACTTGGGCGCGGTGGAGCCAACCGCGGCTGGAATGTTCTTCGACGCGAGGCGCTTGATCAGGCCGTCGATGCCTTCCTGCTTGACGATGGCGTCGAACTCGGAGCGGTAAGTCATGACGAGGCTCACGCCCTCGACAGTGATGTCGTACACCTTCCAGACGTTGTCCTTCTGGTGCATGGTGAAGTCGATCGGCAGCGGCTGGCCGCCCGCCCGGACAAACTGCGTGCGCACCACGGTCTCTTCGGGATCCTGCTTGCCGCGTGCCGGCAGCACCTTCAGCGTCTGGCCCTCGTAGGCCTGGATCGCGTTCGAGTAGGTGCGCACGAGCATGTTGCGGAACTCGGTCACCAGACGCTTTCTCTGCTCCGGTGTCGCTTCGCGCCAGGCGCGCCCCACGGCGAGGCGCGTGGCCTGCTCGAAGTCGATGTAGGGAAGCACCTTCTCCTCGGCGAGCTTGACCGCCTTCTGCTTGTCGCCCGCGGCGAGCTGCTTGTCGCTCTTGATCGCGGCGAGCACTTCGTCGGTGATCTTCTGCACGAGCTGGTCGGGGCCGAGCTGCTGTTGCGCGGCCGCGCTGCCCGCGAAAAGGAGCGCTGCGAAGAATGCGAGGAGCTTGCTCATGCGGTCGCTTTCTCCTTATGGGAGCCTTTGAACATTCCCGGCTCGAGCGAATGGCGCTCGAGGAGGCGATAGAACTCGGTGCGGTTGCGGCCGGCGAGGCGCGCCGCCTTGGTGACGTTGCCGCCCGTGATCTTCAGGATGCGCACGAGATAGTCGCGCTCGAAGGCTTTCCTTGCCTCATCGAGTGGCGTGAGCGCGGTGTCGGCGACGTCGAGCGCCTGGCGCACCAGCGACTCGGGAATCACCTCCGTCGCGGCGAGCGCCACCGCCTGCTCGACGACGTTCAGGAGCTGGCGCACGTTGCCGGGCCATGGCGCGGAGACGAGCACTTCCATCGCCTCCGGTGAAAACTGCAGGCGTCCGCGGCGATAGCGCTCCGCGAGCTTGGTGAGCGCGTGGTTGCCGATCAGCGGGATGTCCTCGCGCCGCTCGGCGAGCGACGGAATGTAGAGCTTGACGACGTTCAGCCGGTAGTACAGGTCCTCGCGGAACTCGCCGGTCGTGATGCGCTCCTCGAGCTTGCGGTGCGTCGCCGAGATGACGCGCACGTCGATGTCGTGCGACTCGTGAGAACCGACTGGGCGAATCTTTCTTTCCTCCAGGGCGCGGAGCAGCTTGACCTGCAGCGAGAGCGGCATGTCGCCGACTTCGTCGAGGAAGAGCGTCCCGCCAGTCGCGGCCTGGAAGAGGCCGCGCCGATCCGCGACCGCGCCGGTGAACGAGCCCTTCTTGTGGCCGAAGAGCTCCGACTCCAGCAACCCTTCCGGAATCGCGCCGCAGTTCACGGCGATGAAGGCCGCGTCGCGCCTGCTCCCCGCCTTGTGAATCGCGCGCGCGAGGAGCTCCTTGCCCGTGCCGCTCTGGCCGAAGATGCAGACGCTCGCGTCGGAGGCGGCCACGCGGCGCGCCTGCGCGAGGAGGTCTTCCATGGCGGAGGAGCGGGTGATGATTTCCGCGCTCCAGCTCTCGCGCTCGCCGGCAGGCGGGCTCGAGAGCCGCATCGCTTCGGCGACCGTGTCGAGCAGCACCTTCGGCTCGAACGGTTTCGTCAAAAACGAAAAGACGCCGCGGCGCGTCGCACTCACCGCTTCCGGGATCGTGCCGTGCGCGGTCAGGATGACCACCGGCAATGAGGGCGAGTCGCGGTGGATGGCGTCGAACAGCGCCATGCCGTCCATGCCCTGCATGCGCAGGTCCGTGATCACCGTCTGCGGGCGGGCGACCGCGAGGCTCGCGAGCGCCGCCTCGCCTGATTCAACGGCGTTGACGTCGTAGCCCGCGGCCGAGAGCCGCATGGCGATCAGTTGCAGCAGGTCCTTGTCGTCATCGACGAGGAGCACTTTCGGGTTCTCACCGCTCATTTCTGGATTATCCCCTCAGAAAACCGCAAGATTCTCGCCCGGGCGTCGTTACGCGGCGTCGGCCAGCGCACGCGCCGAACGGCGCGGCAGCGTGACGCGGAAGTGGCCGCCCGCACCGCCGCCGACCACCGCGATCTGGCCGCCGTGCGCCTCGACGAATTCGCGCGCGATGGCGAGTCCCAGCCCCGAGCCCTTGACGCGGCCGCCCTCCGTGGCCTTGCTGCGGCCGCGAAAGAAGAGGTTGAAGATCGACTCGCGCTCTTCCGGCGGCACGCCGGGGCCGGTGTCCATCACCTCGATCACCGCTTCGCCGCCGGCGGAGCGCGCGCGCACGGCGATCGTGCCGCCCTCGGGCGTGAACTTGACGGCATTCGAGATGAGATTATCCACGATCGAGCGCAGCTTCTGCGGATCGGCTTCGAGCGTCGTCGCTTGCGCGTCGATGGTGAGGCGAAGCCCCTTCGCCTGCGCGGCGAGCTCGTGCGGGCGCGCCGCGTCGCGCACCAGCTCGTCGAGATCGAGCGGACGCACTTCGAGCGACGCCGCGGCGTGCAGCGCGCGCTGATAGTCGAGCAGCTCCTCGATCAGGCGCTGCAGCTTGACGCTGTTGTCGCGCATGATCGAGACCACCTGGTGCTGCGGCGGCGCGAGCGGGCCCGCGACCTCGTCGTGCAAGAGCTCCGCGCCTTCGCGCAGCGCGGTGAGCGGCGTCTTCAATTCGTGCGACACATGGCGCAGGAAACGGTTTTTCTGCGTCTCGAATTCATCCAGCCTTCGTCGCAGCCAGTCGAGCCGCCGCCCGAGATAGCGCAGGTCCTCCGGGCCGCGCACGGAAATGGGCTTCGAGAAATCGGCGCCGCCGAGCTGGCGGATCGCGCCGTCGATCTCGGAGATCGGACGTGCGATGTAGCGCGTGAGCGCAAGCGCGATGCTCAGCGCCACCGCGGTCGACAGCATCGCCAGCACGATCAGCCCGCGCTGCGCCTGCTCGGCTTTCAGCCGCAGGCGATGCACCTCGCGATCGACGATGCGGTTATTGATCGCGAGCACCTCGCGCGCGCTCTCGATCAGGCCGTCCATGCGCTCGGTGACGATGCGCTTGTCGAACCTGCGCCGCGGCTGCTCGGTGAGCAGATCGTAGAGGCTCTGCTCCTGCTCGACCGTGCGGTTCAACGCCGCGACCTGGGCGTCGTCGAGCGGCAGCTCGGCGATCTCGTCGGCGAGCTGCCTGAAGCTGCGGTGCACGCGCGCATAGTCGACCGCGAGCTCGGGGTCGTTTAGCACCGCCATCTGCTGCGCCACGCGCTCGATCGCCGAGATGCGATCGACCAGCGAGCGGCTCGCGCGCGCCGCTTCGGAGGCAGTGAAAACGGCGGTGCGGCTAAGGCCGGCGAGGCGCTCGGTGTTCCACGCCGAATAGGCGAGCGCACCCACCAGCGGGATCGTGACCAGCATGAAGCCAGTCAGGAGCAGCGCCAGGAAGGAGCGCGGATACGGCAGTACGGCCGCGGCGGTCTTCGCGGCGGCCTTGACAACATCGAGCATCGGCGAATCGTTCCATGGCCTTGGACTGCGGCCAATGTCACTTGTTCACGACAGTGTCGCCGCTTCCTCTCGTCGTGCCGCGGCGACAGCCGGCGGATCGACGCCCAGTATACGGTTCGCGCCCACTACGGTGCAGTGCGAGGGCACGTCGCGCGTCACGACCGCATTGGCGCCGACGATAGCGCCGCGGCCGATGCGCACCGGGCCTAGCACTTTCGCGCCCGCGCCGATGAAGACGTTATCTTCGATCGCCGCCAGCTTGCCGCCCTGCGCCTCCGGCGCGACAGGATCCTTCCGGCCTATGGTGACCTGGTGCATGACCGTGACCCGGCTACCGAACTCGACGCCCCGCTCGATGACGATGCCCATCGGTATGGGCATGAGGAGCGGCGAGCGAAGCCGGCAGTCGAGCCGGCAGTTGAGGAGCCACCCCAGAGCGCGGCCGATACCGGGGGTCTGCAGCAGGCGCGCGGCGAGCGGGTTGGGTCCGACCACGGCGTCCGGATAGCGGCGCTCGACGCGGCATTCGAGCCAGCGCAGGATCGCGCGCTCGACCTGCGACACCATGGCTCCAAAGGGCTGCCCGGGCTGCACCACCACGGTGTCGGCGGCGTCGAGCTGCGGCGGACCGTCGTACACCACGCGGAAGTCGCCGCGGCGCGAGCCGCCGGCGAGCTGCTCGAACATCTCGAGGCCGAGCGGCGCGAGGCGCCCCAGGACATGCACCATGAGGTCGGCGCGGGTCGGGCTGTCCCGCCCCGCAAAGAGCACCGCCGGCGCGCGCCGCGGCAGGCGCGGCAGCCGCAAGCGCCCGAGCGAGCGGTGCAGCTCGGCGAGGCGCAGCCGCAGCGCCTGCCAGTTGCCCGAGCGCGCCGCGTTCGCGATCAGGCGCTGCTCCTCGCCTTCGCGCCAGCGGCGCGCGACGCGCTCGGCTGCGTCCTGCGGATCCTCGCGCCAGAGATCCGAGAGCCAGCGCGCGCGTGCTTCGCCGAGCGTGCCTTTCTCCACCGCGTCCACCAGGCTGCAGATGAAAAGCGCCGCGGCCGACTGGCCGGGCTCGACGCCGACGAAGAAGCGCGCCGCGAGGAAGCGCGGCCGCCCGACGTCGTCGGTCCACGCCAGCACCGCGCGCCAGGCGGCCCAGCCCGGCCGGTAGAGCTCCACCAGGCGCAGGTCGAAGTCCTGAGCGAAGCGCGCCACGTGCCGCGGGACCTCGGCGAGCGCATGCGCGGGCACGGCGAGCGGCAGTTCCTCCGGCGCATGCTCCGGAATGTTCGCCACATCGTCGAGCAGCCGAAAGTCGATCGCTTCGGAGCGCAGGCGCTCGAGCAGCGCCTCGGCGACGTAGCCCCGGTCCTCCATCAGCGGTGATTGAACACGGTGGCGACCGTCACTGCTGCGCAGCGCGTAAGACGTCCGCGCAGCCGCGCGAGGCACGTGCCGTCCTCGCCCGGTCGCACGACGAGGAGCGCGCCCTTGGCGAGCGCGGCGAACATCTCGAGGTCCGGTCCGCGCTCGGCCGCTGGCGTGTCGATCAGGACCACGCGGAAGCGACGCGCGGCGGCTTCCAGGAAATGCCGCAGCCGCTCGCGCGAGAGGAGCTCCAGTGGATCTTCCCGCACGGCGCCGGCGGCAAGGAGCGCGAGGTTTTCGCGAGCCGCGGCAAGCTGCACATTACGCCCGTCCAGGAGATCGGCGAGGCCGCGGCGGTTCGGCAGCCCGAAGCGCGCGTGCAGCGAAGGCGCGCGCAGATCGGCGTCAACCAGGAGCGTCCGCTCGCCCATGGCGGCGAAGCGCTGCGCGAGCTCGGTGGCGAGCGTCGTGCGCCCGTCGCCCGGACGCAGGCTGACGAGCGGCAGCAGCGGCCGCCCGGCGGCGAACCAATGCTCCAGCAGCTGGGCGCAGAGCGCACGCAGCGCTTCCGGACGCGAAGGCCGTGCCGCCAGCAGCGGGTTGCCGATGGCTGCCAGCAACTCGCGCTCGCCGCGCACGCGGCGGCTTTGGCGCCTGGTCCATGCGGCGTGCGCGAGCAAGGGTAGTTCTGCCAACTGGAGCATGAGGCGAAAGGCCGGAGCAACGCGCGTGCCATGTCAATAAATCAATGGGTTCGTTGCGGGAGGCAGCCGAGCGGCGCATAGTCCTGTTGCCTCCCGGCGACAAACATTTGCGTCACAAGCGCCGACTAGAATGCCCCGCAAACAACTCCAGAAAGGGCTCCCCCTGATGTCGCGGCATTGGCACAAGGCGGCGTGGGCGCTGCTGGCAGTTCCGGCCTGCGCGCTTGGCTTCGAAGCAGTCGACGTCCTCCAGCCCGCCTCGAGCGGGATCTATCCGGCCTATCCGTCCGAGCCGTTCCCGCCGTACACCGTGTGGGCCCAGGCGGGCCTGATGTACGACAGCAACATCCTGCGCCGCACTGCGGGGGACAACCACGAGCTCGTCTCTCGCCTGGGCGTCGGCGGACGCTACGACCAGCTCGTGGTCGGCCGACAGGCGCTGCATCTCGAAGGGCGCGTGGACGGCTACATCTACGACAAGTTCAGCGAGCTCGACAACGTGGCCTATGCCGCCGCCGGCGAATGGCGCTACGCGGTGGGCAACGATTTCGCCGGCACGTTCGACCTCTCCCGCCGGCGCTTCCAGGCGAACCTCGCCGAGATTCAGGCGGCGATCTACGACCCGATCACCGAGACCACCGTCGGCGGGACGGCGCGCTATGCCATCGGACCGTCGCTCGGCCTGCGCGGCGGCTTGCACTACATCGACTACAACCGGCCCTCGCGCGCCGCCGCCGACACCAAGACGGTCACTGGCACCGCCGCGCTCGAGTATGTGAGCTCGCTCGGCAACACGCTCGGCGTGGAGGTGACTGAGGCGAAGGGCAACGCGCCGGTGAACCAGGTAATCGATCCGCTGGGTCTTTTCGTGAACAACGATTTCCGGCAGTACGACGTCGGCGTCGTCGGCGCGTTCGGCGTGACGCCGAACCTGCGCGTCGGGGGGCGGGTCGGCCGCACGCAGCGCCACTATACCGAGCTCCCCGGGCGCGACTTCAACGGCCCGACGTGGAGCGTCGTCGCCCAGTGGCTGCCGACGGCGAAGACCATGATCGCGTTCGAAACGGCGCAGACGGTGAGCTCCATCATCGACATCGGCGCGAGCCACGTCGTCGCCAAGGGCTGGGCCGTCGGCCCGGGGTGGGCGGCGACCGCTAAGCTCAATTTCCAGGCGCGCTTCGTGAAACAGCACCAGGTATTCGAAGGCGACCCGACCGCCGCGCTCGGCGTAGCACCCGAAAGGCAGGAGATCATCCGCGGCTACCGGTTCGGCGCTTACTGGGAATACGATCGGCGCTGGCACTACCAATTGTCGTTCGAGCATGGCGAGCGCGAGTCGAACATCCTCGGACGCAACTACCGCTTCAACGCCGGCATTGCGCAAGTCCGCTTCGTCTTCTGAACGTAAATGGGGTCAGATCAACATTTCCGGCAAATGAAATAAACCGGCCAACGTTTCTCTGACCTGCGCGTTTATCGGAGCGGGAGGACCCAAAACATGCTCCGATGGCTCGGCGCCCGAGACTAGAACTCGCGGGCGTTCCGCTGCACGTCATTCAGCGCGGCAATAACCGCGCACTGTGCTTCCTCGCCGACGGCGATCGCCACATGTACCTCAAATTCCTTGGGGACGCGGCCGCACGCCACCGCTGCAGCGTGCACGCATATGTCTTGATGCCGAATCATGTCCATCTACTGGTGACGCCGACAGAGCCCGGCGCCGTTGCAGCGATGATGCAGGACCTGGGACGCCGCTATGTGCGGCTCTTCAACGACATCCACGAGCGCACCGGCACGCTCTGGGAAGGCCGATACAAAGCCGCCATGGTCGATACAGAGCGGTATTTTCTAACCTGCCAGCGCTATATCGAATTGAATCCCGTACGGGCCCGGTTGGTAGACCATCCGGCGTCGTTCCGCTGGTCTACTTATCGTCATTACGCCTTGGGCGCGAAGAATCCGCTCGTCATAGCTCACGAACTCGTCTTGCGGCTCGCCACCGGCGAGACCGCGCGCCGCGAGGCCTATACGGCGCTCTTCGACGAGCCGCTCGGCGCAGAGGCGTTGGACAAGATCCGCTCCTGCACCAATAAGGGGTGGGCAATTGGTACCGAAGAATTTGTGCGGTGGATAGAAACTGCGCTGGGCAGACCGGCGAAGGCTCCGCGGCGCGGACGACCCAAAAAGTCGATGCCGGAGGCGAAGGACGCGACGACGGAAATGTTGATCTGACCCCCTTTATCTGCCGTACGCGTCTTCGAACCGCACAATATCGTCTTCTCCGAGGTATGCGCCTGATTGGACTTCAATGATTTCGAGAGGCAGCTTCCCGGGATTCTCCAGCCGGTGCTTGGTCCCCGGCGGGATGTAGGTTGATTCGTTCTCGGTGAGGAAGAAGGTTTCGTCGCCGCGCGTGACGCGCGCGGTGCCGCGCACCACCACCCAGTGCTCGGCGCGGTGGTAGTGCATCTGCAGCGAGAGCGCGGCGCCCGGCTCGACCACGATGCGCTTCACCTGAAAGCGCTCGCCGCGCTCGATGCCGTCGTAGGTGCCCCAGGGACGGTGCACCTTGCGATGCACGAGACACTCCTCGCGGCCCGCGGACTTGAGCGCGGCCACGAGCTTGCCGATCGCCTGGGCGCTTTCCTTCTTCGCCACGAGTACTGCGTCCGGAGTCTCGATCACCACCACGTCGTCCATGCCGACACAGGCGACCATGCGGTGCTGCGCGAGGACGAGCGCGTTGCGCGTATCGGCGAGATGCACGTCGCCGCGCGCCGCGTTGCCGACGGCATCCTTCTCTTCGATCGCCCAGAGCGCGTCCCACGCGCCGACGTCTGACCAGCCCGCTGCGAGCGGCACCACGATCGCCTGCAGGGCGCCCGGCTCGGCGGTGATGCGCTCCATCACCGCATAGTCGATCGAATCGGCCGGGCACTCGGCGAAGGTGTGCGCATCTACGCGCAGGAACGCGCCGTCGCGCTTGCCCTGCCGGTAGGCGCGCTCGCAGGCGGCGAAGATCTCGCGCCGGAAGCTGCCGATCGCCTCGAGCCAGACGGAAGCGCGCACCGCGAAGATGCCGCTATTCCACAGGTAGCGGCCGCTCGACACGTACTCGCGCGCGGTGGCGGCATCGGGCTTCTCGACGAACGCCTCGACATAGCGCACGCCCGCCTCGCCGAGAGCGCGCCCGGTGCGGATATAGCCGTAGCCCGTCTCGGCGGTGCTCGGCGGCACGCCGAAGGTGACGACGTAGCCTTGTCCCGCGAGCGCGGCACCCCGCTCCACCGTGCGCTGGAACGCCGAGCGCTCGGTGATGACATGGTCCGACGGCATGGCGAGGAGCACCGGGTCGTCGCAGCTCACCAGGTGCATCGCCGCGAGCGTCAGCGCCGGCGCGGTGCCGCGGCCCTTGGGTTCGAGCAGGATCGCTTTGGGCTTCGCCCCCGCGCGCGTGAGCTGCGCCTGCACCATGAAGCGGTGGGTTTCGTTGCATACGAGGAGCGGGTCGCCCGCCGCGGCGAGCCCCGCGCAGCGCATCACCGTCTCCTGCAGCAGCGTGCGCTCGCCGTTCAGCGCATGCAGCGGCTTCGGATGGTATTCGCGCGACAGCGGCCACAGCCGCGTACCCGATCCGCCGCAGAGGATCACGGGCTGGATCATGGTCGGCGTGACGCCGAGCTCGATCAAGGCGCTCGTTCCTTCGGAAAAAAGAAAAGTGCTGCTAGAGCCGCTCGCTGCGCCGACGCTCGCCGTAGAGTTTCCCGTAGCTCCACTGGGCGATAAACCGCGCCAGATAGTCCGCCCGGGCGCATTCGCCCATCTGCCGCATCTTCTCGGGGAAGGCCTCCGCCCACGCGAGGCGCCGCGCGAGGCTGCGCGCCGAGCCCGCCTCGAAGAGAAGGCCGTTCCTGCCCGGCTCGATCAGCTCGAAAGCCGCGCCCTCGTCGGGCGCGATGACCGGAAGGCCGTTGGCGAAGCCGTCGATCAGCTCTCGCGGCAGCGGCTCATCGCCGAGCTCCGGCAGCACGAGGTAGGCTGCCTGCTCGAGACGCGCCTGCAGCTCCTCGCCTTCCAGAGAAACGAGCTCGATGCGCGCGCCGGGAAAGAGCGCGAGCGCCTCGCCGAGCGTCGCGCGGGCGCTCTGGCTCAGCGTGCCGAGGCAGACGCCGCCCGCGCGGTACGGCTCACGCATCGGGCTTCCAGCGCCGCGTGCGGTACTGGATGGTGGGCGTGCGCCGCGGCTTCAACTCCTCCTGCGGCTTCGGCTCCTCCTGCGGCAGCGCGGCGACGCGCACCTCCCTGCGCATGGTGGCGACCTTCGGCCGCTCCGTGCGCTGGCGCGGTGGCTTCGCCTGCGGTTGCGGCTGCGGCGCATCCTTCTGCGCTTCGTCCTGCTCGCGCTGCGCGCGCCCGCGCAGGCGGCCGGAAGCATAGAGATAACCGGCAGCGGTGGCGGCGGCACTCATGGTGTTTCCTTCCTCCTAGTCATTGCGGCATCCAGGCCGCTCTTTTTTCGAGCAACTTCCAGTACGCACCGACCACGCCATCGCTGCGGTCCAGACGGCGCCGCGCGAGCGAGCGGTGCAGCACCACGCCGAGCAGGTAGACGAGCGTGAGCGCGCCGATCACCGGCGCGCGCCAGGTCCATTCGGGATAGGCCTGCACGGCGAAATCGGCCGCCCGGCGCATCGCGTCGCGCAGCACCGGCACGGTCACCGGCCGGGCGTTCAGCGCGCGTTGGATCATCAGGTAGTGCAGGACATCGTCGAGCGGGCTGGCATCGGCGCGCGCCTGGCCCCAGTCGGTGACGAAGAGCTGCGAGCCGAGGTTGCGGATGTTCCAGGGCGCGAAATCGCCCTGCGAGAGCACGTAAGGGCCGGTCCAGTAAAGAAGCGCCGTCTCGCAGTCGTGGTAAGACGCTTCCAGCGTGCGCATCGCGCGCGCCGGGGCGAAGGCGCGCGCCTGCGCGAGCGACTCCTGGATCCAGTGGCAGGTGCCGCAGGCATCGAACTCGAGCGCGCGAAAGCGCGTACGGCCGAGCGTGGCGAGGAAGCGCGCGTGATCCGCAGTGAACGCGCGCGTCTCGCCGCGCGCCGGCCACATGCTGATCACGATATAGCGGCAGCCCGCGGGGCTCGGGCCCTCTTCGAGCACGCGCGGCACCTGGCCCTCGAGGCTCTCGAATCTCTCGAGCTCGCGCAGCCAGCGCGCCTCGCGCGCGAGGAGCCGCTCCGCCGCCTCGTCGGCCGCCCTCTTCACCAGGCCGAACGAGAGGTTCACGTTACTTGCGCTCATCGAGCATCGCGAGCGCCTTGGCGTACTCGACCTTGTCGAGCTTGCCTCTGGCGCGCCGATCGGCGGCATCGAACACGGCCTCCAAACCCGGCAGCGCCGCCGCTTCCCGGCGATCGACGTAGCCGTCGCGGTTGCGATCGAGCTTCTCGAAGGTCGGCTGGCCGGCGCTCGGCTCGCTCATCGCGTAGCGCGCGATCGAGAGCTGCGCGGTGGCGAGCGGCAACGCCGCCATCAGCGAGACGTAAACCGCGCCCATGAAAAGCAGGAACGTGGAGCGCTGTTGGCGCAGGCGTGGATTCATTGCCGATCGCGGGCCCGTCGTTGGTGCTTGTAGGAACCCGTTCTGTGCAAGGCTCGTACCAGGCCGGGAAAATCCCGGCGCGCCAAGCGCTTAGCGCGCAATCGGCTGCGCTCTAGCTCTGCACATGCGTCGTGCAAATCGGACCACCGCGCTTGAGCGCGGGTTTACTTAATTGTTTGCGCGGGAAATTTCAGGTCGCAGGCGCGCGACGTCGACGAGCCACTAAGCGTGTAATTGCTTCTCGCATCGCACTCGCGTCTGCCTTGCCCTGGCCGGCGATGTCGAGCGCGGAGCCATGGCCGACGGAAGAAAAGAGCACCGGCGTACCGATCGTCAGCGCCGCCACGCGGTTGGGCGCGAGGAGCTTGGCCGCCACGTGCCCCTGGTCGTGCAGCATCACCACGTAAGCGTCGTAGCCCGCGCGCTGGAGAAGCGTATCGGCGCCATACGGTCCCTCGACGGCCATGCCGGCGCGCTGCGTCTCGGCGATCGCCGGCGCGATGAGCTCGATCTCCTCGCGGCCGAAGGCGCCCGCCTCGCCCGCGTGCGGGTTGACGCCGCTAAGCGCGATGCGCGGCCTTTCGATGCCGAGCGCCTTCAGTGCGGCTTCGGTTGCGCGCAGGGTGCGGATGATGCGCGGACCGGTGATGAGCGCGAGCGCCTGGCGCACGCTCGCATGCAGCGTGACATGCGCGATGCGCATTTCCCGTCCCGCATGCTCGAAGCAAAGCATGAGCATCGCTTCCTCCGCCGGCAGCCCGCAGATGCGCGCGACGAACGACGGGTAGCCATCGAACTTGAGCCCGCTCGCGTGGATCGCCGCTTCGGTGTGCGGCGCGCCGACCACCGCATCGTATTTGCCGGCGAGCGCGCCCTCGATGGCGATGGCCGCCGCTTCGAGCGCCGCGCGCCCGTGCTCGGGCGCCACCGTGCCGATGCGCGGAGGCGGCTGCTTGACGTCGCGGATATAGAGCTCGTCGAGCGCGATGCCGCAAGGCGCGGCGTGCATGGCGAGCACCTCGCGGCTGCCGATGAGCACCGGGTCGCAGAGCGCGCGCACCTGCGGATCGCGCGCCGCCTTCAGCGACACCTCGGGGCCGATGCCCGCCGGATCGCCGATGGCGAGCGCGATGCGCGGCTTCACTCGACCTTCACATGCGCGGCGCGGATCACCGCGCCCCAGCGCTCGCTCTCCTGGCGCATGAACGCCGCGGTCTGCGCCGGGCCGTAGCCGAGCGGCTCGGCGGACAGATCCGCGAGGCGCTTGCGCAGGTCGGGCAGCTTGAGCGCTTCCTGCACGCCGACGGCGACCTTCTCGGCGATCGCCGGGCTCGTCCTCGGCGGCGCGACGATGCCGAACCACGCGACCGACTCGAAACCGGGCAGCGTCTCGGCGAGCGCCGGCACCTGCGGCAACCCCGGGAAGCGCTTCCTGCTCGCCACCGCCAGCGCCTTCAGCTTGCCCGCGCGCACGTGCGGCAGCGACACGCCGAGGTTGTCGCACATCATGTCCACCTGTCCCGCGAGCAGGTCGGTGAGCGCGGGTGCCGTGCCCTTGTAGGGAATGTGGGTGACATCCAGGCCGCCGGCCATGGATTTGAAGAGCTCGGCGGTGAGGTGCGAGGTCGTGCCACTGCCTTGGGAGGCGTAATTCAGCTTCCCCGGATTGGCTTTCGCATACGCGATCAGCTCCTGGACCGTAGCTGCCGGCACGTGCGGATTCACGAGCAGCACATTCGGTATTGCGCCGATCACGGTGATCGGCACGAATTCGTCCGGATCGTAGGAGAGCCGCGGATAGAGGAGCTTGTTGATGACGAGCGGTGGCGGCGGGCTCG
>VBCM01000063.1 GCA_005883675.1 Betaproteobacteria bacterium | reverse complement strand
GGCCCGTCCAGCGAGGACGAATGGGCGCCGTGGAACGTTAAGCAGCGCGTGGTGACGAGCACGCATTCGTGCCGCCCGTGCCGCGTCGATGGCTGCGGCGGCGGCAAAGTAAGCGAGTGCCTGACGCTCCTGCCCGTCGACGCCGTGCACGCCGCGGTGCGCGAGCTCCTCGCCCAGGCGGCATGAAGCTAACAAAATGAAATTGAGACTGGCGATCGTGCGCCAGCGCTATAACCCCTACGGCGGCGCCGAGCGTTTCATCGCGCGCGCGCTGCCTGCGCTGGAGCGCGCGGGGGCCGAGGTTACGCTGATTGCGCGCCAAGCCGAAGGCTGGGGCGCGCGGCGCGTCCTGCGCGTGGATCCCTTTCACGTCGGCAAGGTATGGCGCGACTGGTCGTTCGCGCGCGCGGCGCGCGCGGCGTGGCGGCGCGAGGGCTTCGACCTCGTGCAGTCGCACGAGCGCATCCCCGGCTGCGACGTCTATCGCGCGGGCGACGGCGTGCACCGGCGGTGGCTCGAGCTGCGCGCCCGGGTCGCCGGCATGTTCGAGCGGCTCGGCATCGCGATCAACCCGTACCACCGCTACGTCTGCGCGGCGGAACGGCGGCTCTTCGAGCATCCGCGGCTGCGCGCGGTGATCTGCAACTCCCGCATGGTCGCGGACGAGATCCGCCGCGCCTTCCGCATCGACGCCGGCAAGCTGCACGTCGTCTACAGCGGCGTCGACCTCGTGCATTTCCACCCCGAGCTGCGCGCGAAGCTCCGGGGCACCGCGCGCGCCGAGATCGGCTGCCAGCCGCGCGACACGCTCTTCCTCTTCGTCGGCTCGGGCTTCGCGCGCAAGGGTCTCGGCGCGGCGATCGAGGCGCTGAAAATCGCGAACCACCGCTCGTACTGGCTCGTCGTGGTCGGCAAGGACCGCGAAGCCGCGCGCTACGCCGCGCAGGCGGCGGCAGTAGCGGATAGGGTTATTTTTCTCGGCGGGCGCGACGACGTGCGGCCGCTTTATGCCGCGGCCGACTGCCTTATCCTGCCGAGCCGGTACGATCCGTTTCCCAATACCGTGCTAGAAGCCTTCGCCATGGGACTTCCCACCATCGTCAGCACGCAGGCCGGCGCCGCCGAGATCGTGGTGCACGGCGTGAACGGCTGGGTGTGCGAGCCCGACGACGCGCCCGGCATCGCGCGCCTCATGCACGAGGCCGATCGGGCGATCCGCGCGGGCGAGCTGCCGGCGGCGGCGCGCGCCACCGCCGAGCGCTACGGTATGGACGCGATGGCTGGCAATCTCGCCGCGCTCTACGAGCGCCTGGCACGCGAGGCGGCATGAGCGCGCCGAGCTCGAGCCAGCTTTACTCGCGCCTCCTCTCGTATGTGCGCCCATATGCGAAGGTGTTCGCGCTGGCGGTCCTCGGCATGGTCGCAGCCGCCGCTACGGAGCCGCTCTTCCCGGCGATGATCAAGCCGCTCCTCGACCACGGCTTCAGCCCGCAGGGACCGAGCGCGCCGCCGATCCTCTTCGCCGCCGCGATCGTCGCCATCTTCCTCGTGCGCGGCATCCTCACCTTCATCTCGTCGTACTTCATGAACTGGGTCTCGAGCCGCGTGGTGCTCGATCTGCGCGCGGCGATGTTCGATCGGCTGCTCAAGCTGCCGGCGCACTTCTACGACGACCACACGTCCGGGTCGCTTCTCTCCAAGGTCGCATACGACGTCGCCAACGTGAGCGGCGCGGCGACGTTCGTGCTCACCGTACTGGTGCGCGACTCGATCGCCGTCATCGGCCTGCTCGGCTGGCTGCTCTACCTCAACTGGAAGCTGACGCTCATCACGCTGCTCATCGGACCGCCGATCGGCTTCACCGTGCGCGCGATCGCGGGGCGGCTGCGCCGGATGGCGCGCGGCATACAGCACGCGACCGGCGATCTGGTGCACGTGCTGCAGGAGACGATCGAGTGCCACAAGGTGGTCAAGGTTTATGGCGGCGACGCGTACGAGGCAAAGCGTTTCCTCAAGACCGCCCAGGGACTGCGCGGCTTCCTCATGCGCGAGCAAATCGCCGCCGCGCTCACCACGCCGATCACGCACGTGCTCGCCGCCACCGCCGTGGCGGTAATCGTGTACATCGCCATGCAGGACACGCTCGCGACGCGTGCCACGGTCGGCGAATTCGCCTCTTTCATGACCGCGATGATGATGCTGCTCGCGCCGATCAAGCACCTCACCGAGCTCAATCCCCACATCCAGCGCGGCCTCGCCGCCGCCGAGAGCG
>VBCM01000109.1 GCA_005883675.1 Betaproteobacteria bacterium | reverse complement strand
TGATCCTGGATGTCCTCGATGTGGAACGTGCCGCCCTGCGGCTGGCGGCGCATCAGCGCCGCGAGCACCGTGTCGGTCAGCGCGGCCACGAGCTCGCGGATCCTCGCCGAGGCCGCGCCCTGCGCGCCGTTCACCGCGAGGAAGGCCTTGGTCATCGCCACGGAAATCTTGGCCGGCTCGAAGCCGACCACGGCGCCGTTGCGGCGGATCACCTTGTAATCGGCGAACGGACTGCGGCCGGCGGCCGTGCCCTCGCCGAGCGCGATGCCAAAGCCGGGCGTGGTTGGGGCGTTTTCCTGGACGATCTGCATGGCGCTCTCCCCGCTCCTTTGGTCTTTCGCGTTGCACCGCCTACTAGTATTAGTGCTATGACCGCTATTGCCGCCTACATCTAGTAGACGCCCGCAATCTAACCACACTTTTTTCCCTTGGCAAGGCCTAATTGGCTTGCTGCAATGCAAGATTTAGCGTTGTAGTGCAGCTGTTGACACTATATCTAGTGCCAGCAGGCTGAGGCCCTACATCTGGTAACGCGGTGCTGCCAGCGCCCGCTATTTAGTGGTGTGAAACCGCGACAGCGTGGCCAGCAGTCGCGGCCAGTCAAGGCGTGCCCCGGGGTCGGTCTTGCGGCCGGGCGCGATGTCGCTGTGCGCGGCGAGCTGGCGCAACGGGTAATGCACGCGCAGCGTCCCGATCAGCGAAGCGAGCGCGCTGTACTGGGCGGGCTCGAACGGCCCCTCGTCGGTACCTTCGAGCTCGACGCCGATGGAGAAGTCGTTGCAGCGGCTGCGGCCGCGCCAGCGCGACTCCCCCGCATGCCAGGCGCGCCGCGCGGTGCAGACGAACTGCACGAGCTCGCCGTCGCGGCGCACGAGGAAGTGGGCCGAGACTTCGAGGCCGGCGATCGTGCGGAAGTAGGGATGGGCCGCCGCATCGAGCCGCTTGGTGAACAGCCGCTCGATCCCATCGCCGCCATATTCGCCCGGCGGCAGGCTGATCGAGTGCACCACGAGCAGCGTGACGGCCTCGCCCGCGGGGCGCTCATCGTGGTTGGGGGAGGCGACGAAGCGGCAGCCGCCGAGCCGCCCGTCAGGATCGAGTCTCATCCTCCTTGATGCCCAGGCGCTGCATGCGGTAGCGCAGTTGCCGGAACGTGATGCCGAGGAGCTTCGCCGCGGCGGTGCGGTTGAACGCGGTCTTGCCGAGCGCTTCGAGGATCGCCTTGCGCTCGATGCTGTCGAGGTAGTCGGGCAGCGCCCCAGAGCCCGGCGGCGGGGCTTCCGCCGGCGCGCCGGCCGGCGCGCTGAGGCGCAGGTCTTCGGCGCCAATCTCCTCGCTCGCCGTAAGAGCGAGCGCTCGCTCGAGGATGTTCTCGAGCTCGCGGATGTTGCCCCGGAAGTCGTAGCGTTGCAGCTCCTCTAGCGCGCCCTCGGTGAGGCGCGCGGGCGGCGTTCCCTCCTGCGCCGCCAGGCGCTCGAGGATCGCGCGCGCGATGAGCGGGATGTCCTCGCGGCATTGGCGCAGCGGCGGCATGGCGAGCTCAATGACGTTGATGCGATAGAAGAGGTCCTGGCGGAAGCGGCCGGCGGCGACCAGCTCGGCGAGCTTCTGGTGCGTGGCGCAGATGATGCGCACGTCGACCGGTTCTTCCTGGGTGGCGCCGACGTTGCGCACACGCTTTTCCTGAATCGCGCGCAGAAGCTTCACCTGCATGGCGAGCGGCAGCTCCGCCACCTCGTCGAGAAAGAGCGTGCCGCCGTTCGCGGCCTGGAAAAAGCCGTCGCGGTCCTCCTGCGCGCCAGTGAAGGCGCCTTTCTTGTAGCCGAAGAACTCGCTCTCCATGAGGTTCTCCGGAATGGCGCCGCAGTTGACGGCGACGAACGGCCGCTCGCGCCGCGCGCCGTTCTCGTGTATCAGGCGCGCGGCGAGCTCCTTGCCGGTGCCCGACTCCCCAGAGATGTAGACCGGCGCCTGGGTGCGCGCGAGCTTGACGATCATCTCGCGGGCGCTCACCAGCGGCGCGCTCTGGCCGAGGAGACGCCCGTGCAGGCGCTGGTCGCGCGCCGGGGCCTCCGTGCGGCCGGGAAGCGAGAGTGCCGCGCGCACCAGGGCGCGCAGCTGCGTGAGGCCGACGGGCTTCGAGACGTAGTCGAAGGCGCCCGCCTTAAGGGCCGCGACTGCGTTCTCCGCGCTGCCGTAGGCGGTGATCACGGCCACCGGCACTTCGGCCGCCGCGGCCGCGATGTGGCGCACGAGCTCGAGCCCTTCGCCGTCGGCGAGCCGCATGTCGGTGAGGCAGAGGTCGAAGCGCTCGTTCTTCAGGCGCTCCTTCGCCTCGGCGATGGTGCCGACGCTCGCCACGTCGAGCCCCATGCGCACCAGCGTCAGCTCGAGGAGCTCGCGGATATCGGGCTCGTCGTCGACGACGAGCACCTGCGCGCTCGCACGCTCGGCGCGGTCGGCGCGTCTCACGCGGCGCGCGCCTCGCGGCAGAGGATGCGGAAGTGCGCCCCCGGGCTGTCGTTCACGTACTCGAGGGTAGCGCGGTTGGCGGCGCAGAGCTCGCGCGCGAGGTAGAGCCCGAGCCCCGTGCCCTTCGCCTCGGTGGTGAAGAACGGCTCGAAGAGCTGCCCCTGGCGCGCGGCGGGCACGCCCGGGCCGTTGTCGATCACCGAGAGCTCGAGGCGCCCGCCGTAGCCACGCAGCGCAATGCGCACCGCGCCGCTCTCGGGACCGGCGTAGCGCGCGGCATTGCGCAGCAGGTTCCACATCACCTGGCGCAGGTGCTCGCGATCGAACTCGATCCAGGCGTCGGCGGCGACGTCGACCGCGAAGCGCTCGGCGGCGGCCGACTCGTTCGCCACGAACTCGGCGAGGAACTCGCGCAGCCAGGGGTGCGCCCGGATCGGGCCGGCGGAGATGCGGTCGCGGCGGTTAAGCTGCAGCACGTCGGAGACGAGCTGGTCCAGGCGCCGCGTGTTGTCCTGGATGATGCGCGTCAGGCGCGCGCGGGCCGTGGCGCGCTTTTCCTCCTCGAGGAGCTCCGAGGCGTGGCTGATGGCGGCGAGCGGATTCCTGATCTCGTGGGCGATGTTGGCCGTGAGGCGCCCGAGCGCCGCGAGCTTGAGCTGCTGGGCCTGCTCGCGCGCGCGCGTCGTGTCCTCTACGAAGAGCACGCCGTGGCCGCCCTCGGTGCCCGCATCGAGCAGCCGCAGCCCGATGTCGCGCCCGCGCACCGTCAGGTCGGCGCTCGCCGCCGTCGCGCCGTCGGCGCGCCAGCTGCGCCAGCGCGGCGCAAACTCGGGCAGTAGCGCCTCGATGTCGGCCCCCAGCAGCCGGTCGGCGCGCAGCAGGAGCTCCGCCTGCGGGTTGTGCTGCACCACGCGTCCGGCGCGGTCGAGCACCAGCACACCGTCGTGCATGTCGCGCTGCACGAGCTCGTTCACCCGCATCTGCGCCGCGAGCTCGCGCCCGCGCTGCGCGGCGAGGCGCTCGTTGGTGCCGACGCGGCTCGCGAGCCAGCCGGTGACGCCGCTCGCGGCGAAGCAGCCCATGGCGAGCAGCCCGGGCTGCACGAAGCTGTTGACCGCAGCGTCATGGCCGAGCACCCAGTAGGCCTGCTCGAGGAGCAGCGCGATCGTGGCAAGGGCCGCGTACAGGAAGCTCAGGCGCCGCGGCGCGACGATCGCCGCGCCGATCAGCGACACGACCAGCATCACACCCAGGCCGCTCCTCATGCCGCCGCTCGCGTTCATGAGCAGCGTAATCGCCAGAAGGTCGAGGCCGACGTGCAGCGAGAGCTGCAGATTGAAATGCCGGCGGAGCTTCCGCAGCACGACCTGAAACAGCACCGCCACCGCGAGATACGCCGCGCAGCTATAGCGGAAGAGCGCAAGCGAGTGCGAGCCCAGGGCGAGGGCATCGCCGTAGACGACCGACAGCGTGAGGAAGAGCGTGGCGAGCGCCACGCGATAGAGGTTGAAGTACGCGAGCGAGATCCAGAACGACTGCGGGGTGCGCTCGGGCGGCGCGAGGAAGAGCTCCGGGTAGCGCAGCGGCGCCTGCATCAGGGTGCGGCCCGCCGGCGCGCGGGTCCGAGCCGCGCGTGCTCTTCGCTGCAGTAGAGCGCGCCCGCGGACTCGCGCGCCTCGGCGCGCGGCAGGAGCAGCCCGCAATGCGCGCAGCGCACGAGCTCATCACGCACGGCGCTCGACTCGGGCGCGTCGTGCGTGGCGGCACGGCGCAGCGCCCGGCGGATGAGCCACGCCGCCACGACCACCAGCGCGATGAGGACCAGAAGACGACCCATGGGCGGTGATTATCATAGCCAAGATGAAAGTCCCGGTCGCGGCATGAAGCCGCTCGCGCCGCTCCTTGCCACCGCTTACGGGCGGCTGCGCGAGGCAGGCGATTGGCCGCCGCGCAAAATACTCCTCATCCGGCGCAACGGCATCGGCGACATGATCTGCGCGCTGCCGCTCGTGCGCCGCGTGCGAGCGGCCTTCCCCGCGGCGCGCATCGATCTCCTGGCGAGCGAGCGCAATGCGCCGATCCTCGAGCGGCTGGCGCTGCTCGACCGCGTGCTCGTTTACCGTCGGGGCTCTGGGCTGCTGCGCAACCATTACTTCAACCTGCGGCGCTTCATGCGCCCGCTGCGCGACGAGCGCTATGACCTCGTGGTTGCCATCGCGGGGGGCTTCTCGAAGCTGCTCGCGGTGATCACCTACGCAACGGGGATCCCGCGCCGCATCGGCTTCGTGCCGGCGGCCGGGCATGCGCTCGACTTCTGCTTCAATGTGCCGGTCGCGCAACCCGCGAGCCGCGAGCACCAGATCGAGCGCTGCCTGCGCCTGGCCGAAGCGCTCGGCCTGCCGCCGGTGCCGATCGAGGTCGGCTTCCCGGTCGGTGGGGACGATGAGCGCTATGCGCGCGGGACGATGGCCGCGCACGGCCTGCACGATCGAGCGTTCGTGCTCTACAACGTGTCGTCGAGCCGTCCGGAATCGAGCTGGCCCGCAGCCGCGATCGCGCACGTCGCCGCGGCGCTCGAGCGCCGCCATGGATTGCCGACGCTCGCCTGCGGGCTGCCGCAGGACGCGCCCACGCTGCGCGCGACCGGGCTGTCGCACGCGGTGACGCCAGGCGTGCACCAGTACGCCGCGCTCGTGCGCGAGTCGCGCTTTCTCATGTGCAGCGACGGGGGCGCGATGCATGTCGCGGCGGCGATGAAGACGCCCGCATTTGTGCTCTTCGCCACCGCGGACCCGCAGGTCTGGCGCCCGTGGGGCGTGCCGTTCGCTTACGTGCGCTCGGGAAGCCGCGTCGCCGACATCGCGCTCGAGCCGGTGCTCGAGCGGCTCGCGCAATGGCTACCTACGCTGAAGGATTGGTCGGGGTGACTGGATTTGAACCAGCGACACCTGCGTCCCGAACGCAGTACTCTACCAGGCTGAGCTACACCCCGAGCTAGGTTTGGCGCACGACCGAGAAGGACGCCAATTCTAGCAAAGATCGCTTGAAATCCGAGGGCGGCAGCGGCTCGAGCGCCGCCGCTGCGGCGGCCGCCTCGCGCCTCGCCGCCGAGCGCGCGTACTCGAGCGAGCCGCAGCGCCGGATCGCGCCGAGCACCGCGCCGAAGTCCGCGCGCCCGCCGGCGACGATCGCCTGGCGCACGACCGCCTGCTCTGTCGCGTCGCCTGAGCGCAGGGCGTGGATCAGCGGCAGCGTCGGCTTGCCCTCCGCGAGATCATCGCCGAGGTGCTTGCCGATCGCCGCTTCGTCACCGGAATAGTCGAGCACGTCGTCGATCAGCTGGAACGCGGTGCCGACGTGGGCGCCATAGCGCGCGAGTCCATCCTCGAGCTCCGGCGCGCTTCTCGCGAGCACCGCGCCCAGGCGCGCCGCAGCCTCGAAGAGCTTCGCGGTCTTGCGCCGGATGACCTCGAGGTAGCGCGCCTCGTCGACCTGCGGGTCGTGGCTTCCCATGAGCTGCAGCACCTCGCCGGCGGCGATGATGTTGGTCGCATCCGCAAGCGCGCGCATCACGCGCATGTCGTCGAGCTGCACCATCATCTGGAAGGAACGCGAGTACAGGAAGTCGCCGACCAGCACCGAGGCCGCGTTGCCGAAAGCGGCGTTCGCGGTCGGCGCGCGGCGCCGCAGGCGCGATTCGTCGACGACGTCGTCGTGCAGCAGCGTCGCCGTGTGGATGAACTCGATCACCGCCGCGGCGGTGAGGCGCGCTTCGCCGCGGTAGCCGAGCGCGCCGCAGGCGAGGAGCAGCAGCGCCGGGCGCAGCCGCTTGCCGCCGGCGGCGACCAGGTACTCGGCCACCTTGCGTACGAGCGCCACGTCCGACTCGAGGCGCGCCGCGATGAGCTCGTCCACGCGCCGCATGTCCTCGGCCACTGGCGCCAGCATGGACTGGAAGGTCATGAGTCTGCGCTATAATTCTCGGTCTTTTGCACCGCAAGGCAAAGCTTCTCCCATGTATGCAGTGATCAAATCCGGCGGCAAGCAATATCGCGTCGAGTCCGGCGCGACGCTGCGCGTCGAGGCGCTCGCTGCCGAGGTGGGCTCGAACGTCTCCTTCGACCAGGTGCTGCTCCTCGGCGCGGGCGATGCGGTCAAGCTGGGCGCGCCGCTCGTCTCGGGCGCGCTCGTCAAGGCCACCGTGCTCGCCCATGGGCGCGGCGACAAGGTGAAGATCTTCAAGCTGCGCCGGCGCAAGCACCACCAGAAGACCCAAGGACACCGGCAGTCGTACACCGAGGTCCGCATCGACGACATCGTCCAGAGCTAGTCATGGCACACAAAAAGGCAGGCGGCAGTTCCCGGAACGGGCGCGACTCGCAGGCGAAGCGCCTCGGGGTGAAGGTCTTCGGCGGCGAGCGCGTCAACGCCGGCCAGATTCTGGTGCGCCAGCGCGGCACGCGCGTGCACGCCGGCAGCAACGTCGGCATCGGCCGCGACCACACGCTCTACGCGCGCGTGACCGGACAAGTGCAATACGCGGTGCGCGGCGAGGATCAGAACAACGTGGTGAGCGTCATCGTGGAAAATTCGCCGGCTTAGCCGGTATTCGCTCAACCGAAAGCCCTATCGCCGCCGATAGGGCTTTTTCATTTCTGGACCATGAAATTCATCGACGAGGCGAAGATCGAGGTGCACGCCGGCAAGGGCGGTGACGGCGCGGCGACCTTTCGCCGCGAGAAGTACATCCGCTACGGCGGCCCGAACGGCGGCGACGGCGGGCGCGGCGGCAGCGTTTGGGCGCGCGCCGAGCGCAACGTCAACACGCTGATCGATTACCGCTTCGCGCGCATCCATCGCGCCGAGGACGGCGCTCGCGGCATGGGATCGGACTGCAACGGCCGCGGCGGCAAGGACGTCGAGCTGGTCATGCCGGTCGGCACGCTGATTCGGGACGGGGAGACGGGCGATCTGGTTGCCGACCTCGCGAGGCACGGCGAGCGCGCGCTCCTTGCGCGCGGCGGCGAGGGAGGGCTGGGCAACGTGCACTTCAAGTCGAGCGTGAACCGCGCGCCGCGCCAGTTCACGCGCGGCGCGCCGGGGGAGAGCCGGCGCTTCGCGCTCGAGCTGCGCGTGCTCGCCGACGTCGGCCTGCTCGGCGCGCCGAACGCCGGCAAGTCGAGCTTGATCCGCGCCGTCTCGAGCGCGCGGCCCAAGGTCGCAGACTACCCATTCACGACGCTCAACCCGTCGCTCGGCGTGGTGCGCGTCGGCGATGCGAGCTTCGTGATCGCCGACATTCCCGGCCTGATCGAAGGCGCCGCCGAAGGCGCGGGCCTCGGGCACCAGTTCCTGCGCCATCTGGCACGCACGCGGCTGCTCCTGCACCTGGTCGATCTGAGCGCCGACGATGCGGCTCAGAGCGCGCGTGCGATCGCCGCGGAGCTCAAGAAATACGATGCAGCGCTCTACCGCAAGCCGCGCTGGCTGATCTTCAATAAGATCGACGTCGTGCCTGACGCGAAAGCCCGCGCCGAGCGGCTCGTGAGGAGCCTGCGGTGGCAACGCCCGTGGTTCGCCATCTCGGCGCTCACGGGCGAGGGCTGCGCCGCGCTGTGCAAGGCGGTGGCGAAGGAGCTCGCGCGGTGAGCCCTCTTGCGACTGCGAAGACGCTGGTGGTCAAAGTGGGGTCGTCACTCGTCACGGCGGCGGGGCGCGGGCTTGACGTCGAGGCGATCGCTCGCTGGGCCGATGAGATCGCGCGACTCGTGCGCGGCGGCCGGCGCGTGATCCTCGTCTCGAGCGGCGCCATCGCCGAAGGCATGCTGCGCCTGGGCTGGACGCGGCGGCCGCAGACCATGCACGAGCTGCAGGCCGCCGCTGCCGTAGGCCAGATGGGGCTCGTGCAGTGCTACGAGAGCTGCTTCCGGCGCCATGACCTGCGCACCGCGCAGGTGCTCCTCACCCACGCCGACCTCGCCGACCGGCAGCGCTACCTCAATGCGCGCGCCACGCTGCGCACGCTCCTCGAGCTCGGCGCGATCCCGGTGATCAACGAGAACGATACCGTGGTGACCGACGAGATCAAGTTCGGCGACAACGACACGCTCGGCGCGCTCGTCACGAACCTGGTGGAAGCCGACGCCCTCGTCCTGCTGACCGACCAGGCGGGCCTGTACGACGCCGACCCTCGTGCCCATGCGCATGCCCGGCTGGTGGAGGAAGCCGATGCGCTCGATGGTGCGCTCGGCGCGATGGCGGGCGGCACGGGCAGCGCGCTTGCGAAGGGCGGCATGGCTACGAAAGTGCAGGCCGCGCGCCGCGCCGCGCGCAGCGGCGCGCATACCGTGATCGCGGACGGGCGCCTGCCGGATGTGCTGGTGCGCCTTGCCGCCGGCGAGCGCGTTGGGACGCTCCTCACCGCGAAAACGGTTCCCCTCGCCGCGCGCAAGCAGTGGCTTGCCGATCATCTCAGCGTGGCGGCGCGGCTGCGCCTCGACGCAGGCGCGGTGCGGGCCCTGGTGCGCGACGGCAAGAGCTTGCTGCCGATCGGCGTCGTGGCAGTCGAGGGAGACTTCGAGCGCGGCGCGGTCGTCGCCTGCATGGATCCCGACGGTCGCGAAGTGGCGCGCGGGCTCGTCAACTACTCGGCGGCGGAAGCGCGCCGCATCCTGCGTCGGCCGAGCGCCGAGATCGAGCCGATTCTCGGCTACATGGATGAGCCCGAGCTCATCCACCGCGACAATTTAGTGCTGCTTTAGCGGCCGCCCCGCTCGAGCGCGCGCACGGCATCGGCGGCGCTGCGCACGGGCTGCGACCCCGGGCAGAAATAGTCGCGGTAGAGCGCGAGGTGCCGCGGCGCGCTGATCGGTCGCCAGGCGCTCCGCGCGCTCATCCACGTGCCGTCGGGCTGGCCTACCGCGAAAACGCGGCTTTCCGCCCTCTGGCAGCGCAGCGCCTCGTAGGTCACGTTCTGCGCTCCTTCGCTCGAGCGCGCCACGAGCACATAGCGAACCACGCCGTCCTTCTCGAGGCTGACGGTGGTGCGGTCGATGAAGTAGCGAAAGCCTTCCGCGTCCGGCAGGCGGAATTCAAGCAGGTTTGCCGTCTGCGGATAGGCGGGCGGCGCGAGTTCCTCCTCGGCAGGCTGGCCCTGGAGGGTGCGCTTTTCCCAGTCGCTTTCGCTCTTCGGCGGCGAGCTGCAGGCGAGCGCGGCGAGCCCGGCAGCGAGGACTAGCGAAGATCGGCGCAAAGCGCGGCGCGGACCTCGGCTGGCAGCTGCACGCTCGCCTGGTAGCGCGGGTGATCGACGCCGAGCGTGACCTGAGCGCCGCGCGCGAGCGCCGCGCGCGTCGGCGCGGCGAGCTCGAAGCGCAGGAAATGCACCGACGAGGTCTTCTCCTCGTTTTCGCGCTCGAGGTCCTCGTCGGCGATCGCATAGACGCGCTCGCCGCCCGGCACCTCGATCCAGACGCGCCGCTCGATGCCCCGCAGCTCGGCGAGCTTGCGCTTTCGCTCCTCGGCGTCCGGATATTCGATCAGCATGGTCGCCTTCCAGTTGGAGCCGTCGGGCACCAGGGGGTTGTAGGCGTCGAGCTCGTGCTGGATGCCCTCGTCCTCGAAGATGCGCTCGATGCGCAGCATTTCCTGCACCTGGTAGCGGATGGTGAGCTCGTCCTCGAACTGCAGCGTGAGATGCTCGCCGAGCGGCACCGTGCGGTGCTTCTTGTGCTCGATGACGCGCGCGCGAAACGCGTTCCTTTCGCGTGCATAAGCTTCCAGGGAAAGCAGGCTTTCTCGCTTGATCATAGGTTACTTGATGGCGGACTCGATCTCCGAAAAGGTGCGCGCCACCTCGCCGCCCGTCTGCACGGCGACGCCGAGCTGGCGCGCGATCTGCGAGAGCGAAAAGATGCCGCGCACCATGGTGCGCCGCGACGGCGGCTCGAGCAGGCGCCGCGCGGCGACCTCGTCGAAGTCGACCACCAGCGCGTGCTGGCGCCCGGCCCGGCGCAGCGTCTCGAGCACATGCCCGACGCGCGCGCTTACGACGTCCTCGTAGGCGATCACCTCGACCTGCTGCGCGCTCGTCATGACGTCGGCCACCGTGAGCTCGTCGCGCCGCAGGCCGCGCTCGATCGCCACGCGCATCGCGCGCTCGCTCAGGATGTCGGTCGCGCTGATCACGCCGAGGACGTTCTCCTGGTCATCGGCGACAAGCAGCAGCCGCACGCCGCGCGCGATCATGAACTGGTTGGCGTCGGCGAGCGGCGCCTGCGGCCGGACGGTCGCCGGTGTGACGCGCGTGAGGTCGGTCATCGCCTGCATGGCGGGCGATTCGGGCGTCACGCGCGCGGACTGCGGCGCGAGCGGCCGGCGGAAGCCGGCGTTGGCGCCAAGCTCCCGGATCGGGAGCGGCTGGTAGTCGCGCTCCATGCCCTGCTACGGGTGGGCCGACTCCAGCCGCCGCGGCCGCGAGCGGCGGTCGGCCTGCAGGTAGCGGTGCAGCTCGATCAGCGCCTGGCGGTAGACCTCGCGCTTGAAGTCGATCACCGCCTCGAGCGGTATCCAGTAGTCATGCCAGCGCCAGGCGTCGAATTCGGGGTGGCCGCTGCCGCGCAGCTTCACGTCGCAGTCGCGGCCCATCAGGCGCAGCAGGTACCAGATCTGCTTCTGGCCGCGGTAATTGGCGCCGCCGCCGTCTCTTACGCGGCGCATCCACTTCTCCGGCACCTCGTAGCGCAGCCATTCGCGCGTGCGGCCGAGGATGCGCACGTGCGTGCGCTGCAGGCCGATCTCCTCTTCGAGCTCGCGGTACATCGCCTCCAGCGGCGTCTCGCCGGGCTTGATGCCACCCTGCGGGAACTGCCACGCGTGCTGGTTGACGCGCTTGCCCCAGAACACCTCGCTCCGGCAATTGGCGAGGATGATGCCGACGTTCGGACGGTAGCCTTCCTTGTCGAGCATGACCAGCACCGCCTAAAGTAGAATCCGTCGGCCGATTTTTCCACAGCCCACGGGCATTGACAATGCCGGTGCCGGCCCATGAGAACTTCCAAGTTTTTCATCGCGACGCAGAAAGAAGTGCCCGCCGAGGCGGAGATCGTGAGCCATCGGCTGATGCTGCGCGCAAGCCTCATCCGACGCCTGTCGGCGGGCATCTACACCTGGCTGCCGCTCGGGCTGCGCGTGGTGCGCAAGGTCGAGGCGATCGTGCGGGAGGAAATGAATCGCGCCGGCGCGATCGAGCTCGCCATGCCGGTGGTGCAGCCAGGGGAGCTATGGCGCGAGTCGGGCCGCTGGCAGGCGTACGGCCCGGAGCTGCTGCGCTTCAAGGATCGCCACGAGCGCGAGTTCGTCATCCAGCCGACCTCCGAAGAGGTGGTCACCGACCTCGCGCGAAGCGAGCTTAAGAGCTACCGCCAGCTCCCCGTGCACTTCTATCAGATCCAGAGCAAGTTCCGCGACGAGCGCCGCCCCCGCTTTGGCATCATGCGCGGGCGCGAATTCGTCATGAAGGATGGCTATTCTTTCCACGCCGATTACCGCGACCTCGAGCGCGAATACCACAACATGTACGACACGTATACGCGCATCTTCAGCCGCCTGGGACTCAAGTTCCGCGCGGTGGCGGCGGACACCGGCGCGATCGGCGGCACCGGCTCGCACGAATTCCACGTCCTCGCCGAGTCCGGCGAAGACGCCATCGCCTTCTGCCCGCAGTCGGATTACGCCGCCAACGTCGAGCTCGCCGAAGCGCTCTCGCCCGCAACGCGCCCGGCGGCGAAGGAAACCATGCGCAAGGTGCCGACGCCCGGCATGACCAAGTGCGAGGCCGTGGCGGAGCTGCTCAAGCTGCCGCTCACCCGCACGGTCAAGGCGGTCGCCGTCATGCACGACGAGCAGTTCATCCTGCTGCTGGTGCGCGGCGATCACGAGCTGAACGAGATCAAGGCGCAGAAGGTCATCGGCCTGTTTCGCTTCGCCACGGAGGGCGAGATCCAGCGCCATCTGCACTGCCCGGCGGGCTACATCGGCCCGGTGGGCGCGAAAGTGCGCATGGTGGCGGACCGCACGGTGGCGGCGATGGCCGACTTCGTCTGCGGCGCGAACCAAGAGGGCTACCACCTCGCCGGCGTCAACTGGGGGCGCGATGCGAGCGAGCCCGAGGTCGCCGACATCCGCAATGTCGTGGCGGGCGACCCCAGTCCGGACGGCAAAGGCAAGCTCGACATCGTGCGCGGCATCGAGGTGGGGCACATCTTCCAGCTGCGCACCAAGTACTCGGAAGCGATGGGCGCCACGTTCCTCGACGAGAAAGGCGCGGCGCGGCCCTTCGAGATGGGCTGCTACGGCATCGGCGTCACGCGCATCGTCGGCGCGGCGATCGAGCAGAACCACGACGCGCGCGGCATCATCTTCCCGGCGGCGATCGCACCCTTCAGCGCGTGCATCGTGCCGATCGGCTACCACAAGAGCACCGCGGTGCGCGAAGCGGCGGAGCGCGTCTATGCCGAGCTCGGCGCGGCGGGCATCGACGTGCTGCTCGAGGACCGCGAGGAGCGGCCGGGGGTGCTGTTCGCCGACATGGATCTCATCGGCATACCGCATCGCATCGTGGTCGGCGAACGCGGCCTCGCCGCGGGCAATGCGGAGTACAAGGCACGGCGCGACGACAAGGGCAGCGATGTGCCGCTCGCTAGCGCGGCAGCGCTGCTTCTCAAGAAGCTCGCTTGAGAAAGCTGGCGCTCATCGTCCTCGTCGCCGCTCCGCTCAATGCGCTTGCCGGCGCGCAGCAGTACGAGCCGCTCGCCGACTCGGTGCGGGCGCGGCTCTCGCAGCAGGTCTCCGACCGCGCCGTGCCCGCTATGCATTTCCGCTCGAGCTCGGATGCGAGCCGCTGGCTCGCGGAGATGGACGCGCGGCTCGAGCGGCGCATCCCCGACCGCAAGCAGCGCCTGGAGCTCCTGCGCACGGTGCACTATGAAGCGACGCGCGCGCGGCTTGATCCGCAGCTCGTGCTCGGCGTGATCGAGGTGGAGAGCGGCTTTCGCAAATATGCGGTGTCCCGCGCCGGCGCCCGCGGCTACATGCAGGTGATGCCGTTCTGGGTGAAGCTGATCGGCCAGCCGGGACACAACCTTTTCCACCTGCGCACCAATCTCGCGTACGGCTGCGCCATCCTGCGGTTCTATATCGACAAGGAGAACGGCGACTATTACCGCGCGCTCGGTCGCTACAACGGCTCGCTCGGCCAGCCGGATTATCCCAACCTGGTGCTCGCGGCCTGGCGCGGGCGCTGGAAGTACGACGGACCCACCGCATGATTGGCGCGCTGCTCGAGAAGAACCCACGGTTCGCCAACTGGGTCTACGGCTTCACGCCGCCCGAGCGCGGCACGGTGGTGCTCGTGCACCGGCGCGTCTACATCGTACCCACCGCGCTCGGCTGGCTCTACGCGCTGACGCTGCTCATCCTCCTCATCGGCTCCATCAACTACGCGCTGTCGCTCGGCTTCGCCCTCACGTTCCTGCTCGCCGGCATGGGCTTGGTCGGCATGGTGCACACGGCGCGCAACCTCGCGCGCATGGCGGTGAGCGTCGGCCGCGCGGAGCCGCTATTCGCGGGCGAGACGGCGCAGTTTCGCCTATATCTCGAAGCGCGCGGCGACTTCGACCGGCCGGCGATCCTCGTACGCCATGTGCACTCGCGCTCGCAGATGGTGGTCGACGTGCCGCCGCTCGGGCTGGCGGAGGTGGTGCTCGGCGTGCCGGCGCCCAGGCGCGGCTGGCTGCCCCTGGGGCGGGTGATGCTCGAGACGCGCTTTCCGCTCGGCATCTTCCGCGCCTGGAGTTATGTCGAGCCGGATGCGCGCTGCCTGGTCTATCCGCGCCCGGAGCGAAGCGCGCTGCCGCCGCCGAGCGCCGAGAGCGCGAAGGGCACGCTGCGCTCGCCGACGCCGGGCAACGACGACTACGCGGGACTGCGCGCCTATCAGTTCTCCGATTCGCCGCGGCATGTGGCGTGGAAGGCGGTGGCGCGCAGCGAAGACATGCTCACCAAGCAGTTCACCGGCGAGGCCGCGGCGGAGCTCTGGCTCGACTGGGCGATGCTGCCGGGCCATCTCACCGTCGAGCAGCGCCTTTCGCGCCTCGCCGGCTGGGTGCTCGACGCCGAGCGCACGGGCGTGCACTACGGGCTGCGCCTGCCGGGCATTGAGATCCTACCCGCGCGCGGCGAGGCGCAATTGGGCGCATGCCTGCAGGCACTTGCGCTCCACGGAGGCGCATGAAGGCGCTGCCGCATCCGCTCTCGCCGGACATGCGGCTCCTCACGCTGCGCGACCTCGTGTGGCTCACGGGCTCGCTCGCCATCGTCATCGCGCCGCACGCGCTA
>VBCM01000108.1 GCA_005883675.1 Betaproteobacteria bacterium | reverse complement strand
GCGCGAAGCCGTGCTTCTTCAGCGCCGCGGCGGCCTTGGCCACGCGCTGGTCCTCGCCGTACACGATTACCGGCCGCTCCTTGCGCTTGAGCAGGTCCGGCGTCGGCGCCGCCAGCCGCGCAAGCGGCACGTTCTTCGCGCCGAGCACGTGTCCGGCGGCGAATTCCGCCGGCTCGCGCACATCGATGATGATCGCGTCCTCGCGATTGATGAGATGCGTCGCCTGCGCCGGACTCACCCACGGCCCGCCCGCGGTGCGGCGCACGAGCGGCCAGAGCAGCATGCCGCCGGAAACGATGGCGACAGCGAAGAGCAGGAGGTTGTTGCGAACGAAATCCACGGGGAAGCCGACATTATAATTCAGCGCGATGGCGAAGCTCCTGCTCCTGCGCCATGGCGAGTCGACGTGGAACCGGGAAAACCGCTTCACCGGCTGGACCGACGTCGATCTCGCGCCGAGCGGCATCGAGGAGGCGCGCAACGCCGCGCGCGCGCTGAAAGCGGGCGGCTACGACTTCGACATCGCGTACACCTCGGTGCTCAAGCGCGCGATCCGCACGCTGTGGATCACGCTCGACGAGCTCGATCGCATGTGGCTGCCGGTGGAGAAGAGCTGGCGCCTGAACGAGCGCCACTACGGCGCGCTGCAGGGACTGAGCAAGGCCGAGATGGCGGCGAAGTTCGGCGAGGCGCAGGTGCTCACCTGGCGCCGCAGCTACGACATCGCGCCGCCCGCGCTTGACAGGACCGATGAGCGCTACGAGGGCAAGGATGCGCGCTATGCAGGCGTGAGCGTGCCGCGCACCGAGTGCCTGAAGGACACCGTGGCGCGCGTGCTGCCGTACTGGAACGCCACGATTGCGCCCGCCGTGCGCGCGGGCAAGCGCGTGCTGATCGCGGCGCACGGCAACTCGCTGCGCGCGCTGGTGAAGCATCTCGATGCGATCGGCGACGCCGAGATCGTCGGGCTCAATATTCCGACGGGCATCCCACTCGTCTACGAGCTCGACGACGCGCTGCGTCCGCGCAAGCACTATTACCTGGGCGATGCCGCCGAGATCGAGCGGCGCATCGCCGCCGTCTCGGCACAGGGCAAGGCCAAAGTCTGACGCCGCTCGGCTCGCTCGTGCTCGCCTTTGCGGCGCTCGCCGCGCAGGCGGCGCCGGGCGAGCGCGATCTCGCCGAGTTGCGCACGCGCATCGGCGAGCTGCAGCGCGAGCTCGATGAAAAGGGGGCCGAGCGGCGCGAAGCGCGCGACGCGCTGCGCGCCTCCGAGCTGGCCATCTCGGAGGCGAATCGCACGCTCGCTGCGCTTACCCTCGAAAGCAATCAACTCAAAGCGCAAAGTGCGCGTCTCGCCGAGCGCCGGCGGGCGCTCGAGCGCACGCTCGCCGAGCGCCAGGGCGCCGTGGAAGCGGTGCTGCGGGCGCGCCAGGGGCTCGGCGCGCCGGAGCTCGTGCGCGCCGCGCTCTCGGGCGACGATCCGGCAGAGCTCGCGCGGCGCCTGCAGTACATCGCGTATCTCTCGCGCGCCGCGGCCGAGCTCATCGCCACGCATCGCGCCGAGCTCGAGGCGCTCGCGAGCCTCCAGCACGAGGCCGAAGTCAAGCGCGAGCGCCTGCGCACAGTGGAGCAGGCGAGCCGCGCCGATCGCAGCCGCATCGTGCGCGAGCGCGAGGCGCGCCGGCGCGTGCTCGGCCGCCTGGCCCAGGAGCTGCGGCGCAGCCGCCGCCAGCTCAGCGTGCTGCACGCGGACGAGGCGCGGCTTGCGCGGCTCGTCGAGAGGCTGGGAAGCGTGCTCGCGCGCGTAGACGCGGTGGCTGATACAGCTTTACAGACGGAAACCTTCTCGAAGCTCCGGGGCAGGCTGCGCCTGCCGCTGCGCGGGGAACTGACCGGGCGCTACGGCGCTCCAAGAAGTGCAAGCGGCATCGAGGCCAAGGGCGTCTTCATCCGCGCGCCGCAGGGCGAGCCCGTCAGGGCGGTGGCGCGCGGCCAAGTGGTCTACGCCGACTGGATGCGCGGCTTCGGCAACCTCATGATTGTGGACCACGGCGAGAATTATTTGTCCATCTATGCGAACGCCGACTCGCTGCTTAAGCAGGTCGGTGAGCTCGTGCACGCGGGCGAGCCGCTTGCCACGGCGGGCGCGAGCGGTGGCAACGAGGAAACCGGTTTATACTTTGAATTGCGGCATTTAGGCCGCGCCTTCGACCCGCTCGGCTGGGTCACGTTGAAATAAGCGATCCCACACACATGCAAAAGCTTCGCTCAATCGGATTCATCCTCGTCGGCGCGGTGGCCGGCGTGCTCATCAGCCTGAACTTCCAGGCCATCGCCGACCGCGCCGCGCGCGCGCCGCTGCCGATCGAAGAGCTGCGCGCGTTCACCGAGGTGGTGGACGCGATCAAGAAGAACTACGTCGAGCCGGTCGAGGACAAGAAGCTCTTCACCGAGGCGATCAACGGCATGCTGACCGGCCTCGATCCGCATTCGGCCTATCTCGACCAGGAAGCGTTCAAGGAGCTGCAGGTCGGAACACAAGGCCAGTTCGGCGGCCTGGGCATCGAGGTCGGCATGGAGGACGGGTTCGTCAAGGTGATCTCGCCGATCGAGGACACGCCCGCGTTTAAGGCCGGCATCAAGCCGAACGACCTCATCGTCAAGCTCGACGACACGCCGGTGAAGGGCATGACGCTGAATGATGCCGTCAAGCGCATGCGCGGCAAGCCCAACACGCAGATCACGCTGACCCTCACGCGCAAAGGCGAGAGCGCTCCCATCGTCGTCACGCTCACGCGGGCGATCATCAAAGTGCAGAGCATCAGCTCCAAGATGGTCGAGCCGGGCTACGCCTGGGTGCGCGTGCGCGCCTTCCAGGAAGGCACGCCCGAGGCGCTGGTGAAGCACGTCAACGATCTCTTCAAGCAGGGGCAGGTGAAGGGCCTGGTGCTCGACCTGCGCAACGATCCGGGCGGCCTGCTGCACGGCGCGGTCGCCGTGAGTGCGGCGTTCCTGCAGCCGAAGAGCCTTGTCGTGTCGACCGACGGCCGCGCGGAAGATGCCAAGAAGAAGTTCTACGCCTCGCCCGACGACTATGCGCGCCGCAGCGAAGACGTGCTGAAGTCGCTGCCCCAGGCCGTGAAGAGCGTGCCGATGGTGGTGCTCGTGAATGGCGGGTCGGCTTCGGCCTCCGAAATCGTCGCCGGCGCGCTGCAGGACCATAAGCGCGCCATCGTCATCGGCACGCAGACCTTCGGCAAGGGCTCGGTGCAGACCATCATGCCGCTTGGCAACAACACGGCGATCAAGCTCACTACCGCGCGCTACTACACGCCGAACGGGCGCTCGATCCAGGCGCTCGGCATCACGCCCGACGTCATGGTCGAGGACCCGAGCGACACGGCCACTCGCGTGCGTGAAGCGGATCTCCAGCGCCATCTCGAGAACGGCAAGGCCGAGGCGAAGAAAGACCTGGGCAAGGACAAGGACGCCGCGCCGCGCGCGCGCACGGTGCCCGCGCCGACGCCGGCGGAGCTGAAGCCCATCGACTTCGGCTCGAAGGACGACTTCCAGCTTTCGCAGGCGATCGCCTACCTCAAGGGCGAGCCGGTGAAGAGCCAGGTGCCGACGATCGCGCAGTCGACCAAGACGACGAATTAACGACCAGCAGCTTCTCCGCTACAGCCGCCACATCCTCCTCCCGGAGATCGGGATCGAGGGGCAGGAGAAGCTGCGCGCCGCCCGGGCGCTCGTGATCGGCGCCGGCGGTCTCGGCTGCCCCGCCGCGCTCTACCTCGCCGCCGCCGGCATCGGGCGCCTGAGCCTCGCGGATTCCGACAAGGTCGATCTCACCAACCTGCAGCGCCAGATCCTGTATCGCACCGAATCGGTCGGCGCCCAGAAGGCCTTTGCCGCGCGCAGCGTGCTGCGCGCCGTGAACCCCGACGTTGACGTGGTGCCTCTCGCCGCGCGCGTGCACGCCGAGGAGCTGGACGAGCTCGCGCGCGAAGCCGACGTGGTGCTCGATTGCTCGGACAACTTCGCCACGCGCCATGCGGTCAATCGCGCTTGCGTGACGCACCGCCGCCCCTTGGTCTCGGGCGCCGCCATCCGCTTCGACGCGCAAGTGATGGTGTTCGATCGCCGCCGGGCGGAGGCGCCCTGCTACGCCTGCGTCTTCCCCGAGGACGCCGAGGTCGAGGAGGTGCAGTGTTCGCAAATGGGCGTCTTCGCGCCGCTCACCGGTATGGTGGGCGCGATCCAGGCGATGGAAGCGATCAAGCTCCTCGTCGGCACCGGCGAATCGCTGAGCGGGCGGCTCCTTCTCATCGACGCGCTCGGCGCCGATTGGCGCACCGTCAAGGTCAACAAGGATCCCGCCTGCCGCGTCTGCGGCTAAGCCAATAAGTATTTGCGCTGCGTGGCGAAGCTCTCGGTGGGCTTCTTGGCGAAGCCGCTCTTGCCGAACTGGTGCATGCAGCCGATGGCATAGCGCAGGATGGCGTTGGCGTGGGCCGCGGCCTCGCCGTCATCGGCGACGCGCAGCGACTGCTTGAGCGTCGCCTCGAAGCGGTCGAAGAACTGGTTCATGCGCGCCTGCAGCCGCTCGTGCTCGCCCACCAGCGCATCGCCCGTCATGACCCGCACCATGCCGGGGTTCTTCTCCGCGAACGCGAGCAGCATCTCGGTCAGTTGCTCGGCCTGCTTGCGGCCGTCGGCCTCGTCCTGGGTGATGCGGTTGGCGAGGGTGAACACCGAGCTCTCGATGAACTCGATCAGGCCCTCGTACATCTGCGCCTTGGAGGCGAAGTGGCGGTAGAGCGCGGCCTCGGAGACGCCGAGCGCCGCGGCGAGCGCGGCGGTGGTGATGCGTTCCCATTTCGGCGCCTCCAGCATCTGCGCGAGCGCCTTCAAGATCTCGAGCTTGCGTTCGCCTTTGGCTCGGGGCATGGAATGGGAACTGCGGGGGCTGAGATTCTAAGCCGAGGCCGTTCTGAAAACCAAGCGGGGCAGCTCGACCACCGATCGCACGCGCAAATCGACGAACGGCACGCGCCGGCGCTCGCGCGACACCCAGACGGTCGACATGCCCAGCCGATGCGCGGCGCGCAGGTTCTCGAGCGCATCGTCGATGAACGCGCAGCGATAAGCCGCCAAATGATGCTTGCGCAGGAGGAAGTGAAAGCCGTGCAGGGCGGGCTTGCCACGGTAGCGCGCGTCCTCGATGGTGTAGACACCGTCGAAGGTTCGCGCGAGGCCCATGATCCTCAGCACCTCGCTCACGTAATGGCGCGGCGCGTTCGAGAACACGAGCTTCGTGCCGCCGAGGCGCGCGAGCGCATGCTTGAGCGCGTTCTCGTGCACCACCATCTCGGCGAGCTCGGGGAAGACGTGCGTCTCGCGCAGGAAGTGCCGGGGGTCCGTGCCGTGATGCCGCACCAGGCCGTCGAGCGTCGTGCCATACGTGCGCCAGAACCGCTGCCGGATGTCATCGGCGCCGGCGGCGTCAAGGCCGAAGTAACGCCGCAGATAGGCGTTGATCTGCTCGTGCATCGCCGGGAAGATGCGCGCGCGCGCATCGTGCAGCGTGTTGTCCAGATCGAAGATCCACACCCGCCGCGACGGCGGCAGACGGGCGACCCGCACAGCTATTTGCTGCGAATCAGCGTGCCGACGCCCTGATCGGTCAGTACCTCGAGGAGCAGAGCGTGAGGTACGCGGCCGTCGATGATGTGCACGCTCTTCACGCCGTTTCGCGCGGCATCCAGCGCCGAGCCGATCTTCGGCAGCATGCCACCCGAAACCACGCCCTTGTGCACGAGATCGTCGATCTTCTTCGGCGTGAGCCCGGTGAGGAGCTTGCCCTGCTTGTCCAGCACCCCGGGGGTGTTCGTGAGCACCACGAGCTTCTCCGCCTGCAGGATCTCGGCGAGCTTGCCGGCGACGAGGTCGGCGTTGATGTTGTAGGTCATGCCGTCGGCGCCGGTGCCGATCGGCGCCACCACCGGAATGAAGCCGCCCGCTTCGAGTGCCTGGATCACCGCGGGGTCGATCGACTCGATCTCGCCCACCTGGCCGAGGTCGACGTGGCCGTTTTCTTTGGACGGCAGCAGCATTTTCCGGGCGCGAATGAACGCGCCGTCCTGGCCGGTGAGGCCGACCGCCTTGCCGCCCGCCTGGTTGATGAGCTCGACGACCTCCTTGTTCACCTGGCCGCCGAGCACCATCTCGACAACATCCATGGTCTCGGCATCGGTGACGCGCATGCCCTGGATGAATTCGCCCTTCTTGCCGAGCTTCGCGAGGAGCTGCTCGATCTGCGGCCCGCCGCCGTGCACCACCACCGGGTTCATGCCGACGAGCTTGAGGAGCGTCACGTCGTGGGCGAAGCTTTGCTTGAGCTCCTCCTCGATCATGGCGTTGCCGCCGTACTTCACGACGATGGTCTTGCCGTGGAAGCGCTGGATGTAGGGCAGCGCCTCGGCGAGCACCCGCGCCTTCTCGGCCGCCTGCGGGTTGTGGATGAAGGGCGCGTTCACGGGCTCGCCCATTCTACAAACAAAAAAAAGGCGAGGGCCATCGGCCTCGCCTTTTATCCCTTGCTGAAGCTGCTTACTGGATCGAGATCTGCTTGCGCTGCGTCGCTGCTTTCTTCGGCAGCGTGAGCTCGAGGACGCCGTCGCGGAACTTCGCTTCGGCCTTCGCCTCGTCGACTTCCTGCGGCAGCGTGAAGCTGCGGCTGACCTTGCCGAACACGCGCTCGGTATGCAGCAGGCGCTCGTCCTGCGAGGCCTCGCGCTCGCGCTTGACCTCCGCGGCCAGCGTGACCTGCGCGCCGTCGATCGTGACCTGGATGTCCTCCTTCTTGATGCCCGGCAATTCGGCCGTGACCGTGTAGGCGCCGTTACGCTCCGCCACGTCGACCTTCATGCGAGGCAGGGTGCTTTCGCCGCGGCCCTCGTAGGAAAGCGGGCGCACCAGGAAGCCCTTGAACAGGTCATCGACCAGCTCGTTGAAGGGGTCGAACCTCTGAATGCTCGCCATATGGATGTCTCCTTTCGCTATGGGGCTCCTGCCCCGTGCAGGGGACAGGTAGGGGCATCGGGGCCGATTTCAAGCCCCGGTAAGCTCCGGCCAATGAAGGAGCTCGCCTGTGCAGCTAGAGCCCATGCCGGGGCTCGGGTGCCTGTGCCCCGAGTGCCTGGAGCTCGCGCTCAGAGAACGTAGCGCGCCAGATCCTCGTCCTTAGCGAGCTCGGCGAGCCGCGCATCGACGTACGCCGCATCGATGGTGATCTCGCCCGGGCCGCGGCGTCCGGCCTCGAAGGAAATCTCCTCCAGCAGCTTCTCCAGCACGGTGTAGAGCCGCCGCGCCCCGATGTTCTCCGTCTTCTCGTTTACTTGGTATGCGATCTGCGCGAGCCGCCGGATCGCCGCCGGCTTGAAATCAAGCTGCACACCCTCGGTGGCGAGGAGCGCCTGGTATTGCTTCACCTGGCTCGCGTCGGTGGCGGTGAGGATGCGCTCGAAGTCGTCCACCGATAGCGAGTCCAGCTCCACCCGGATGGGAAAGCGGCCCTGCAGCTCGGGGATGAGATCGGAGGGCTTGGCGAGATGAAAGGCGCCCGAAGCGATGAAGAGGATGTGGTCGGTCTTCACCATGCCGTAGCGCGTCGAGACGGTGGTGCCCTCCACGAGCGGCAGCAGGTCGCGCTGCACGCCCTGACGCGAGACATCGGCTCCCTGCACTTCCGAGCGGCTCGTGATCTTGTCGATCTCATCGAGGAACACGATGCCGTTCTGCTCCGCATTGGTAAGCGCGCGGCTCTTCAGCTCGTCGTCGTTCACCAGGCGCGCCGCCTCCTCCTCGGTGAGGATCTCGGCCGCCTCGCGGATCCTCATGCGCCGCAGCCGGCGGCGGCCGCCACCCAAGTTGGCGAGCATGCCCTGGATCTGTGAGGTGAGCTCCTCCATGCCCGGCGGCGCGAGGATCTCCATCTGCGGGCTCGTCGCCGCCACCTCGATGTCGATCTCCTTGTCGTCGAGCTCGCCCTCGCGCAGCCGCTTGCGGAACTTCTGGCGCGTGACGCTCTCCTCTCCCTCGCGCTCCTGGAAGCCCACGCCGCGCGCGGTGGGCAGCAGCACGTCGAGGATGCGCTCCTCGGCCGCCTCCTGCGCGCGCGCGCGCATGCGCTTCATCGCCTGCTCGCGCGTCTGCTTGACGCTGATCTCCACGAGGTCGCGCACGATGGTGTCGACATCACGCCCGACATAGCCGACCTCGGTGAACTTGGTCGCCTCCACCTTGATGAACGGTGCGTCTGCGAGCCTCGCCAGGCGCCGCGCGATCTCGGTCTTGCCGACGCCGGTAGGACCGATCATCAGGATGTTCTTCGGCGTGATCTCCTGGCGCAGCGGCTCTGCCACCTGCAGACGCCGCCAGCGGTTGCGCAGCGCGATCGCCACCGCGCGCTTGGCTCTTCCCTGCCCGACGATGTACTTGTCCAGCTCATGGACGATTTCCTGCGGCTGCATTGATCCAATGAGGCCGCTCATTCCAGAACCTCGATGGTCCGCTGGTGATTGGTGTAGATGCAGAGGTCGGCGGCGATGGCGAGCGCTCTTTCGACGATGTCGCGCGCGCCGAGCTGCGTGTTCTGCAGCAGCGCGAGCGCCGCGCTCTGCGCGTACGGCCCGCCCGAGCCGATGGCGACGATACCGAGCTCCGGCTCGAGCACGTCGCCCGCGCCGGTGATGATGAGCGAATGCTCCCGATCGGCGACCACCAGCATCGCCTCCAGGCGGCGCAGGATGCGATCGGTGCGCCAGTCCTTGGCGAGCTCGACCGCGGAGCGCATGAGATTGCCCTGGTGCTTGTCGAGCTTCGCCTCGAAGCGCTCGAAGAGCGTGAAGGCGTCCGCCGTGCCGCCGGCGAAACCCGCGAGGATCTGGTCCTGATGCAGACGGCGCACCTTCTTTGCGCCGCCCTTGACGATGACCTGACCGAGCGTCACCTGTCCGTCGCCGCCGAGCGCGACGCTCGACCCGCGGCGCACGGAAAGAATGGTGGTGCCGTGGAATTCTTCTGGCATGGAGTTGAGACCGCTTATCTTGAGGAGGGTGCCCGGGAATTCAAGCCCGGATCAATCGGGCCCGCGTCCGGTCGCCGCGACGAGAAGCCGTTCGATGCAGTCGTCGTACAAACCGAACAGATCCTTTGCCTTCGGCGTGCCGCCGACGCTAAAGGGCAGCATCACTTTGGGCACGCCGGTGCGCCCGGCGAAAAAGTCCACCGCTCTCACGTTCTGATATGGCGAATAGACGACCGCCTTCGGCCGATCGCGCTTGGCGCGCTCGACGAGCTCCGCAAGATGGCTCGGCGTGGGCGGGATCCCGGGCTTCGGCTCGAGCGTGCCGACCTCCCGCATGCCCAGCCACCGGATCATGTACGAATAGTCCTTGTGATAGACGACGAGCGGCACGTCCTTGAGCGGCATGGCCTCCGCCTGCCACCGCTTGATCGCTTGCTGCCAGCGTTCTTGAAACGATTGCAGGCGTTGTCTGTACAGCTCCGCGTTCGCGGGATCAAGCTCCGCGAGCCGAGAGGAAAGCACATCGGCGATCTTCGCAATGTTGCGCGGGTCGAGATGAATGTGCGGGTTCCCGGCCGGATGCATGTCGCCGAGTGCGCGGTCGATCACCCGCGGTATTTCGATCTTCGCCACGTATTGCGCGGCCTCGAGATACCCGGGAGTGCCGGGCTGGATGCGATCGTTTCCGGACTGCGTGAACAGGATCGGCAGCCAGGCGATTTCCACCTCCGCACCGGTGCAGACCACCAGGTCGGCACCGCGGATGCGCGCGATCAAGCTCGGCTTTGCCTCGATGCGATGATGGTCCTGGAACGCGGTCGTCGCGGAGAACACCGTGAGCTGCGCGCCGCCGAGCTCTTGCGCGAGCGCCGCCCATTCGGGCTCGCAGGCAAACACGCTGTGCGTGGCGAGCGCCGGCCGCGCCACGAGAAGTGCTGCAAAGGCCAGTAATGCTGTGCGCAGCAGATGCATGGCTGTCGCCATCCTATAGCGTGGGATGCCCGCAATGGAGCTTTTCCGGCCAGATCAGCTCGTCGCGCGAGGCCGCGACCTCTCGCAGCGTAGTGCCCGCGATCCATAGCGCAATCGCTCCCGCCAGCAGCGCGTCGCAGATGAAGTAGCCGGTCGCCGTGACGAGTATTCCGGCAACCACCGGGGCGAGCGACACCCACATATCTCCCAAGTTGTGGAGGTAGGCAAGGCGCACGGCTGGATTGCCACGCGCCGGCTCGCGCAACAGGCGTGCCACGCCCCAATTGCCCACGGCGGCTGCCAAGCCGACGATCGCGGGCACGGCGCCCATGACCGGCATCGGAGCAAGGACACGTTCTGCCGCCTGCCAGAGAAGCAGCGCACTCACTGCCATCAGGCCCACCGAGTTGAAAAGATTCGCCGAGCGCACGAGCGCGCGCGAAACCCCGGAGGAGAGCAGGAGCGCGAGATAGAGGAGCACCAGCGCCGCCTGGTCCGAGAGGTTATGGACGGCGTCCATCAGCAGGCTGAGGCTGTTGGCCCCGTAGCCCGCAACCGCCTCGACGACGAAGATCGCGCCATTGAGCGCCGCGGCGCCAGCGAGCTGGCGGCGGAAATGCGCCACCTAGGCGCGCGATCTCATGCCGCCGTGCGCGGCGTGAGGAGCGCCGCGAACACGATTCCGACCGCGACGATGGCGCAGACGATCATCGCCCCCGATGGCAGATCGGTGACGACCGATACCAGGAGGCCTGCTGCGTATCCCAGCACGCCCACCGCATACGCCTTGAGCAGGCGCCGGTTGCGCGAATAGAAGGTGGCGAGTGCCGGCAGCACCAGCGTGGTGAAAACGAGGAACAGCCCGACCAGTTGCACAGACACGGTCACCGCGCAGCCGAAAAGCACGTAGAAGCCGATGCGCCCCAGCCGCTCGCGAAAGCCGAACCAAAGCGCAAGGATCACGGCGTAGAAAAGCGCGTCGTACGGCAGGCGCGCGGGATGCACCCACAGGATCTGGCCCGAGAGCAGGTCCTTCAAGTTCTCGCTGCCATGCGGATTCTTGGCGAGCACCAGGATCGCCGCGCTCGAGGCCATCACGAACACGACGCCGATGATCGCCTCCTGCACCTGCGGCCAGCGATTGTCGGTCCAGGTGAGCAGTGCCGCGCATACGAGCGCGGCGCTGAGCGCCGCCACCTGCACCGCGATGCCGGTCGGCGACCAGCCGAGGTAGTCGGCGAGGATGACGCCGAACGCGGCGACCTGCGCGATCGCGAGATCGATGAACACGATGCCGCGATCGAGCACCTGCATCCCCAGTGGCACGTGGGTCGCTGTGACCAGCACGCCGGCGATAAATGCCGGCCACAGGATTCCCCACTCCGCAGAGTCGACGATCACTTATGAACGGCCGGACGCCTGAACAAGGCTCCCACAAGTGCCGATGTTGATGTAGACCGTCTGCCCCTCCTTGATGGCCATGTCTTGCGGGATCGGCACGACGCGATGACGCAGCCATCGTCCCTCGGTTTGATACGCCACCTCCGCGTAAGACGTTCTCGCCATGTCGGCAGGCGATGCTTGCTGCCTGCAATCGTCGCCCGCAGGCTGGGCCACCGTCATGCCCGGGCCGAATCGGATCACCCGTCCGACCCGCCAGCCTTGATCCCAATCGTACTTCCCCTCGTAAACCATGGCGCAGCCGCAGAGCCATGCAAGGGCGCAGAGCGCCGCGATCCGCCACTCGGTTTCGGCGATCACTTGTTCGCGGCGACTAGACGCTCGATGGTGTCGTCGAACAGGCCGAAAAGATCCTTCGCTTTCGGCGTGCCGCCGACCGTGAAGGGCAGCGGCACGATCGGAATGTTCGCTCGTTGCGAAAGGAACTGCGCCGCGCCCGGATTGTTGTAAGGCGAATAGACCACCGCCTTCGCGGGACTGCGCTTCATGCGCTCGACGAGCTCGGCGAGATGCGTGGGCGTCGGCGGGATGCCGGGCTTCGGCTCCAGGCTGCCCGCTTCGCGCATACTGGCCCAGTTGATGAAGTACGACATGTCCTTGTGGTAGACAACGATCGGCATGCCCTTCAGCGGCTGCGCTTCCTGCCGCCATTTCTGCATCGCCTGCTCCCAGCGCTTGTTGAAGTCTTCGGCGCGCGAGCGATAGTAGTCCGCATCGCGTGCATCAATCTCCACGAACCGCTCGGTGACGACGTCGCCTACCTTAGCGATGTTGCGCGGATCGAGATGGATGTGCGGATTACCGGACGGATGGATGTCCCCGAGCGCACGGTCCACCACCTTCGGGATCTCGAGCTTGACGACGAATTGCGAAGCTTCGATATAACCGGGCGAGCCCGGCTGAATGCGGTCGTTTCCGCTCTGCGTGAAGAGCAGTGGCAGCCAACCGATCTCGAGCTCCGAGCCAGAACAGATCACCAGGTCGGCGCCCCGCATGCGCGAGATGAGGCTCGGCCGCGCTTCCAAGCGATGCGGATCCTGTAGCGGCGTCACCGCCGAAAACACGGAGACCTTGTCGCCGCCCAGTTCCTGTGCCAGCGCGGCCCACTCCGGCTCGCAGGCAAAGACATTGAGCGCCGCCAGCGCCGGCCAGGCCAGCGCCGCGGCGAATGAAGCGAGCAATACCTTGAGTGCAGTTTTCATGTTTGTCCTCAGAACGTGTGCGCGCCATGCGCGCCCAGGCTGACGATGTATTGGAGGAAGACCTGGTTGTCGGGCTGGCCCATGCGCGAATAGTCCCGCGCGTACTGCAGGCGAATGCGGCTGAACTCGCTCGGGCTCCAGTCGACCATCAGGCTGTGCTTCTTCGGCTTATAGCCGGCGAGGATCGGGAAGTCCGCCGCCGTGAGGCCGGAAGCCGACGTGTCGATGCTGACGGCACCGGAGTCGAGCCGGTCGTAGCGATAGCCCGCGCGCCACGTCGGCAGGAACTGATAGACGCCTTGCGCATACCAGCCCGACTGGCGCGAATCGTAGCCATTGGCGAGCGCGGCGCCCGGGCTGTCGAAAACGAGCGTCCCGTCTTCCTTGCGGCGGAAGTACTCGCCCTGGAGCTTGAGGTTGTTGTACGTCGGGTTGCCGTTCGGCGACCACTTGAGGATGCCGCTCGCGACCCACAAGCGGCTCGTGCCATTGAAGCTGTCGCTGACGCCGGCCGTGGGATCGTCGAATGTGCGCTCGCGCGGGTTGGTACGCAAATGCGATAGACCGGTCTGCCACGCGATGCTCTGGCCGATGTCGCCGCCGACGTGCGTGAAGAAGTTGAGCGAGCCCGCGCCGTTCTTGCCGCTTTCGCTCAGGCTCGCCGGGAAGGCCCGGCCGCGGCCGAGCTCCGTGCCGAGGTCCCAATAGAGCTCGGTCGGCGCGACCCAGCGGAACTGGATGCCGTCCTCGTTGAGCTGGCCGCCGAGAAAGACGCGCATGGCGAGCGGCGCATCGGTGAAGTCCCAGGCATGCGCGTGGATCTGGTTCTGGTAACCGATGGCAGAGAAGAAGCGCCCCGCCTTGATGGTGAAGCCGTGCGACAGCCCGATGGTCTGGATGTAGCCTTCTTCGACACCGATGCTGTCGTTGTCGGGCGAGATGGAGCCGATGAGCGTGCCGCGGAACATGTGGTCGATGTTCGCCATGAACGCGAGCTCCGATTCGCCGAGGCTGAAGCCGCGCGTCGGCGGTGCGACGTCGCCCATCGTCGGCACGAAGCCGTTGATGCGGTAAGTGGCCGGATCGCGCGACAGGTTGGCGTACACGCCGTTGAGAATCACGGAAACGCCCGGATTGAGCGCGCTCTCCGCTTGCGGCCGGCTCGAGGCCTGGGTCGCCGCCTGAGTCGCCGTGCTCTCGGCGTCCTTCACGCGGCCTTCCAGCTCGTCGATGCGCTGCTGCAGCTTCTTCAGCTCGTCGCGCATCTGCGGCAGCGACTCCTGCGCCTGCGCTGCCGGCATCGCCATGGCAAGTGCCACGGCGCACAGCAAAATGCGATGCATTTGGGTCTCCCTCTACTGGAACAGGGTTGCGCGCCTTATCGGCGCGCGCCGATGAACCGCGTCAGGAGATCAGCGGCGGGTCGCGAGAGTGAGGAGCGAGTGTCGCCGCTTCGCGCGATTGTGTTGCGACCGCGGCGAAGACGGCGTGATCGAGCTCGAGGAGCGCCGGCGCTTGGAGCGAGCCGCCGACGACACCGAGCACGGTGCCGAGGAGGTCATGCAGGTTGCAGAGCCGGTCGCCTTTGGGCGCCTTCTGTGCGTCGGCGCTGAGCACCGGCTTCGACGCGTGCCAGTACTGATGCGCGAGCGCGGTCTGCTGCGCGAGCAGCACCGCGATGACCAGCAGTACGCGGCCGAAGTGGGCCAGCATGCGCGCGATTCTACATACATTGACCTACGATGCGGGGGTGAGCCCCTTATTGCTGTCGATCGTCGCCTCCTTCTCGACGCTTACGGGCGGCCTGCTCGCGCTGCGCTTTGCCCGCTTCCTTGCTTTCATCCTGGCATTCACGGCCGGCGTGCTGCTCGGCGTGGTGGCCTTCGACATCATCCCGGAGGCGTTCCGCCTGGCGCAGGCGCATGCGATCGATCCGACCGTCGCGATGATTGCCCTCGTGCTGGGATTTCTGCTGTTTCACGGCCTGGAGAAGTTCGTGCTTGTGCACCAGACGCACGAGGCGGACTACGCGTCGCACCATCATCCGCAGGTCGGCGCGCTTTCGGCATTCGCGCTCGCCGGGCACAGCTTCATGGACGGTGTCGGCATCGGGCTCGGGTTCCAGGTTTCGAATACGGTCGGCGTTACCGTGGCGATGGCCGTCATCGCTCACGACTTTTGCGACGGCCTCAATACCGTCAGCCTGATGCTGGTCCATCGCAATACCAAGCGGCGCTCATTGGCGATGCTCGTGCTGGACGCCGCGGCGCCCGTCATCGGCGCGGCTTCGACGCTGCTGTTCCACATCGGCGCCGCGGACATCTTGCCCGAGGCCCATTCGCGCGCCGCGCCGCGGACGGCGATCGTGTTGATGGCCTTCACCACTCTCGGCGCGGCGCTCATGTTCGTCGCCACGCGCCTCGCCGGTTAGCGGCTCGCGAGGCACTCCTGCAGCCCGGCGACGAAGAGATCGCGCGGCAGCTTCTTGCCGATGAAGACGAGCAGCGACTGCTTCTTCTCGCCCTTCGCCCAGGGCTTGCCCATGTCGCCGCCCATCATCATGTGCACGCCCTGGAAGACGACGCGGCGCGGGTTGCCCTTCATCCACAGGATGCCCTTGTAGCGCAGGAGATCCGGTCCATAGACCTGGATCATTCCCGAGAGGAACTGCTCGAGCTTCTGGCCATCGAAGGGCTTGTCCGCGCGAAAGACGAACGACTCCACCTCGTCGTGGTGCTCGTGCGCGATGTCGGTGAGGAAGTTCGGATCGAGCTCGAGGATCGCGTTCAGGTTGAAGCCGCGGATGTCGAGCACCTCGGCGAGCGGCGCGTTGCCGAAGTGCACGTGCTTGATCGGCGCGCGCGGGTTCATCTTGCGGATGCGCAGCGACAGGCGCTCCACCTCCTCGCGCGAGACGAGGTCGGTCTTCGACATGAGTATCCGGTCGGCGAAGCCGACCTGCTCCTGTGCCTCGTGGAATTCATCGAGCTGCGTGGGCGCGTGCTTCGCGTCCACCAGGGTGATGATCGAGTCGAGCAGATAGTAGTTGCCGATCTCATCGTCGGTGAAGAAGGTCTGCGCCACCGGTCCTGGATCGGCCATGCCGGTCGTCTCGATCACCACGCGGTCGAACTTGAGCTCGCCCCCTTCGCGCTTTTCCTTGAGCGAGCCGAGGAGGCGGATCAGATCGCCGCGCACGGTGCAGCAGATGCAGCCGTTGTTCATCATGAGGATCTGCTCGTCGGATTTTTCGATGATGACGTTGTCGATGCCGACCTCGCCGTACTCGTTCTCGATCACCGCGATGCGCTGGCCGTGGTCTTCCTTGAGGATGCGGTTCAGCAGCGTGGTCTTGCCGCTGCCGAGAAATCCCGTCAGGATGGTGACGGGCACCATGTTCGCTTCTTGCATCGGCCGATTTTAACGTCCAATGACATTGCACCGCCGCTCGCGCGGTGACGTCAAATCTCAAACATAGGTAGAATCCGCCGCCGATGACGCCAAGCGGGCACACCAATACCGAGCCGACCCTTCAGCGGGTGCGCCGCGCGCTGCGCGTGCTGGTAGCGGACGATGAGCACGACACTGTCCTTACGTTGATGGAGCTCCTGCGCGAGGACGGTCACGAAGCGCAGGGTGTATATAGCGGTACCGATGTCATGGCGGCACTGCGCGAATTCGATCCGGACGTCGTGCTGCTCGACATCGCCATGCCCGGGATGAGCGGCTGGGACGTCGCGCGCAAGATCCGCCAGGTGTGCGGACAAGAGCGTCCGCTGCTGATCGCGATCAGCGGCGTGTACAAGCAATCGGCCGACCAGATCCTCGGCAAGCTGGCCGGCTTCAACTACTACCTCGCGAAGCCCTACGACCCGAGCGTGCTCCTCACCTTGCTCCGCGACGCGCAGTAGTTCGGGTCCGAAGAACGAGCCGTATTCAACGAGGAGAGGCGCGGCGCGAAGCGCTCTTCGGCCGCGCCCCTCTCCTCCGATCAAAGACCGCCGGTCACTCCGCCCACTAGGCCGGTGAGCGCTCCTAGCAAGTTGTTGAGAAGACCGACGACATTCGCTACGGTGCCAAGAAGCGCAACGATTTGACAAACGAGCGCGCCGAGGGGCCCGGCTGAGTCGCCGGAGATGTCGAGCGTGATCGGACTCAGGGTAAACCTAAAGCCCAGCAGATCGACGCTGTCGCCCCCGATGTCGAGGTGAAGGATCCCGCATGTCTGTGCTTGCGCCAGGATGAACCGGCCGCCGGCCGCCTCGGTCCACGACGCCGGCATGAGTCGAGCTGCTGTCGAGGGCGGTACTCCGAGGCTCGCGGTTCGCTGGCCGAGGTTCACTGGCAGCACGATGTCCTGCAGCCCGGACTTCACCGCTTGGCCGGCAGTGGTCACCGTCCCGCGCACGAATCCGATTGCCACCAGTTGCTGGTTCTGCTCCGCAAAACGATTGATCGTCAGCGTGCCGCTGAAGGACGTACCTGCTGCATCTATTGCCGTGCCCGCAATGGGTAGGGTGAGAGCGCCCATCGAGCGCGCCTTGCGCGCATCGTCCGCTTTAGCAGTTGCGAAGGGGATGAGAACGGATAGCAGCAACGACAGGACCAGTAGTGCCGGTTGAACTCGCTTCACGACGATCTCCGTTGGGGGGGACGCCGAACATGTATCAGGTCCTTTGTGAACGGGATATCGCGCAGCCATGAAATCGCTTTCTTATCGGAACGTCCGAAACAAGCTAGGCGCGCAGTACGAGCAGTCCCTTCAGATACTCGCCTTCCGGAAATTGCAGCGCCACCGGATGATCGGCGGCCGCGCTGTAGCGCTCGATGATCTTCGCCTCGACGCCCGCATCGAGCGCCGCCCCGGCGACGATCGACTGGAAGAGCGCTGCGTCCACGCCGCCCGAGCATGAGAAGGTGGCGAGCAGTCCGCCGGGCCTTAGCAGCTTGAGCGCCAGCAGGTTGATGTCTTTATAAGCGCGCGCCGCGTTGCGCGCCTGGGCCGCGGTCGGCGCGAACTTCGGCGGATCGAGCACCACGAGGTCGAAATGCGCGCCACGGTCGCGCAGCGTGCGCAGGTGGCTGAAGGCATCGGCGTGCACGAACTCGACCTTCGGGCCGTCGAGCGCGTTGGCGGCGAGATTCTCGCGCGCCACCTCGAGCGAGGGCGCCGAGCTCTCCACCGCGGTGACGCGGGCCGCGCCGCCGGCGAGCGCGTTGATGGCGAAGCCGCCGGTGTAGCAGAAGCCGTCGAGCACTTCGCGGCCCGCGGCGAGCGCGCGCACCTGCTGGCGGTTCTCGCGCTGGTCGAGAAAGAAGCCGGTTTTCTGGCCCTGCTCGACGTCCACCTTGAAGTTGAGCCCGTACTCGATGATCGGACAGCGCGATGCCTCGCGGTTGCCGCGCACGAAGCCGGCGCGCGCCTCGAGGCCCTCGAGCTTGCGCGTCTCGGCGTCCGAGCGCTCGTAGATCGCCGAGCAGCCGGTGAGCTCGGCGAGCGCGTCGAAGATCGGCTCGCGCCAGCGCTCGACCCCGGCGGCGAGGAACTGGGCCACCAGCACGTCCGCGTAGCGATCGACGACGAGGCCCGGCAGGCCGTCGCTCTCCGCGTGCACAAGGCGCATGGCGTTGCCGTGCTTGGCGGCGGGCAAGCCCTCGCGCAGGGCGAGCGCCTGCGTGATTCGCTGGCGGAAGAACGCCGCATCGACTTCCTGCGCCGTATCGAATGTCCAGACCCGCGCCCGGATCTGCGATTGCGGGCTATAGGCCGCGCGCGCCAGCACCTCGCCGGAAGCCGAGCGCAGTTCCACGGTATCCCCGCTCTGCGGCTTGCCGCTCACTTTTTCCACGGCGCCGGAGAAGATCCACGGGTGGCGGCGCTTGAGCGATTTCTCGCGCCCGCGCTTGAGCTGAATCATTTCTTGCGCGCGCGGGGATGCGCGGCGTCGTAGACCTTGGCGAGCGCCTGGAAGTCGAGGTGCGTATAGACCTGCGTGGTGGAGATGCTCGCGTGGCCGAGGAGCTCCTGCACGGCGCGCAAGTCCTGCGACGATTGCAGCATGTGCGTGGCGAACGAGTGGCGCAGCATGTGCGGATGGACGCGCTCAGGCAAGCCGCGCTTGCGCGCCCAGGCCGCGAGGCGCGCGCCGACCACCGCGGGCGAGATGCGTGCGCCGCGCGCGCCGACGAAAAGCGCCTTCTCCGCCGGCGGCGCCACCTGGCCGCGGACCGCGAGCCACGCATGCAGCGCGTCGCGCGCCTTGGCGCCGATCGGCACGCTGCGCGTCTTCGCGCCTTTGCCGGTGACGGTCACTTCGCCCTGCCGCAGGTCGAGGCGGCCATCGCCAAGATCGAGCGCGACGAGCTCGGCGAGCCGCAGGCCGGAGGAGTAAAGCAGCTCGAACATCGCACGGTCGCGCAGTGCGAGCGGCGTTGCTTCGCCCTCGGCATCGAGCAGGCGCTGGGTCGCCTCCACGGTCAGCGCCTTCGGCAGCGGCCGTGCCGCCTTCGGCGCACGGATGCCGAGCACCGGGTTCGCACGGAAGCCGCGATGCCGGGCGAGCCAGCGGAACCAGCCGCGCCAAGCGCTGAGAATCAGTGCCAGCGTGCGCGGCGCAAGGCCCTTGGCATGCAGCAGCGCGATCGCGCGGCGTACCTGGGCCGGCTCCAGCGCGGCGAGCGGCGGCTTGTGCAGCCCGAGCAGGAGCGCGAGGGCGCGGCGGTAATTCTCGAGCGTCGCCGGCGCGAGGCGCCGCTGGTGCTTAAGCGCGGCGAGATAGTCCTCGGCGTGCTGGGCATCCACTACAGGCGGGCAGCGACGCCGGCCGCGCAGAGCTCGCCGATGCGCCGCAGGTAGAGCGTCCCCATGTCGGGATAGAAGCGCTTCGGATCTTCGCTGCCCATCGCGAGGAGCCCGAACACCGCCGTCTCGCCGAGCGGCACCAGCGCGAGCGAGCGGATGTGCTCCGCGGCGTCGCCGAACCAGGCGACGAACGCATTGCCTTGCGCCGGGCCGCACTGCGGCGCGCCCATCAGCGCCGCCTGGTGACGCTCGTGCTCTGCGACCGGCCGCGCCTCGTCGAAATCGACGGGCACGCTCTTCCCCCAGACGCGCAGCGCCACGTGCGGCACGGCGAAATCCTCGCGCAGGTGAAAGTAGAGCGACCGGGCGAGCGCCGGGAAGTCGCGCGCGCCGACGAGCGCCACCGTCAGGCGATGCACCTTCTCGCTGATGGCGTCGTTCTGCGCGGCGTTGGAGATGAGCTCGCCGAGCCGGCCTTCGAGCACGCGCGCCTTCTCGCGCAGCGCCACCGTCTGGCGCTCGGCGAGCGGAATCGCCCGGCCGCCATGCGGATGCGGCACCTGGAGCGATTCGAGGAGTTCGGGGTTCTGGTCGAAGAACTGCGGATTTGCGCGCAGGAAGCGAGCGAGATCGTCGGTGTTCATGGCTCTCTTATTTCCAGCGTACCGTCGTAGACGGTTTCGGCCGGGCCTTTCATCACCACCGCATTGTCGCCGCCCGCCCAAGCGATGGTCAACGCTCCGCCGCGCGTCTCGACGCGCACCGGCGAATCGAGCCGCCGCTGCGCAACGCCGGCGACCACTGCAGCGCACGCGCCCGTACCGCACGAGAGCGTCTCGCCCGCGCCGCGCTCCCACACGCGCAGCGCGATGCGATGGCGCTCGCGCACCTGCATATAACCGGCATTCACGCCCTGCGGGAAGCGCGCATGGCGCTCGAGGCGCGGCCCCTGCGTCGTGACAGGCGCCCGCTCGACATCGGCCACCACCTGCACGGCATGAGGGTTCCCCATGGAAACGATGGCGAGCTCCACTCGCTCGCCGTCCAGCGCGAGCGTTTCCTCGCCGCTGTACACCGGGCGGCCCATGTCCACGCTCACTTCGCCATCGTCCTCGAGGCGCGGCCGGATGAGGCCGCCCAGCGTCTCCACGCTGATCTCGCGCTTGCCGGTCAGGCCGCGCTCGTGCACGTATCTTACGAAGCAGCGCGCACCGTTGCCGCACTGCTCGACCTCGCCGCCATCCGCGTTGAATATGCGATAGCGGAAATCCGCACCGGGTGTATGCGGGCGCTCGACGACCAGGATCTGGTCGCAGCCCACGCCGAGATGGCGATCAGCGATGCGGTGGAGCTGCGCCCGCGACAGCGCAAACGGCCGCGAGGTGCAGTCGAGCACGACGAAGTCGTTGCCCGCGCCCTGCATCTTGGTGAAGGACAAGCGCACGCTGTTGCTCAGCTACGTCTGTAACACATGGTTATCGACACGCCGGGCCGAAAGTGACATTGTGGCGCCTCCAACACGGCGGGAGGAAATACGGATGGTCACCCTTAACGTCAACGGCAAGCAGCTGCAGGCCGACGTCGACGCCGATACGCCCATCCTCTGGGCGCTGCGCGACACGCTCGGCATGACGGGCACGAAGTTCGGCTGCGGCATGGCGCTCTGCGGCGCCTGCACCGTGCACCTCGACGGCGCGCCGATCCGCTCGTGCATGACGCCGGTCTCTGCGGCTGAGGGCCGCAAGATCACCACCATCGAGTCGATGAGCGCGAGCCGCGTCGGCAAGGCGGTCCAGGCCGCCTGGGTCAAGCACGACGTGCCGCAATGCGGCTACTGCCAGAGCGGCCAGATCATGAGCGCCGCAGCGCTCCTCGCGTCCAACGCGAAACCTACAGACCGGGACATCGACGCCGCGATGAGCGGCAATGTCTGCCGCTGCGGCACCTACAACCAGATCCGCGCCGCCATCAAAGATGCCGCGGCGACGCTGAGCGCCTAGGGGAACGGCCATGAGAACCGCATTCAAGCCTTCGCGTCGCAACTTCCTCAAAACGAGCGGGCTCGTCATCGGCTTCGCGCTACCCGGCGCGCAGCGCCTGGCAGAAGCTGCGACGCCGGCCGAGTTCAAGCCGAACGCGTATCTGCGAGTCGGCGCCGACGACCGCGTCACCGTCGTGGTCGGGCTCTCCGAGATGGGACAGGGCGTGCACACCGCGATCCCCCAGCTCGTCGCGGAGGAGCTCGACGCCGACTGGACGCGCGTGCGCGTCGAGCAGGCGCCGGTCGATGAGGCGTACAAGAACCCGATCTTCGGCATCCAGGCGACCGGCGGCTCGACCTCGGTTAACGGCAACTGGGGGCCGATGCGCAAGGCCGGCGCCGCCGCGCGCGAGATGCTGGTCGCAGCCGCGGCGCAGACCTGGAAAGTCGATGCGTCCGAATGCCGCACCGAGAAGGGCGCGGTGGTGCACAAGAGCGGCAAGAAGCTCTCCTACGGCAAGCTCGTCGCCGCCGCCTCGAAGCAACCGGTGCCGAAGGAGCCGAAGCTCAAGGACGCAAGCGAGTTCAAGATCATCGGCCAGAACCTGCGGCGCCTCGATACGCCCCAGAAGGTGAACGGCAGCGGCAAGTACGGCCTGGACGTGCGCCTGCCCGGCATGCTGACCGCGGTGCTCGCGCAGCCGCCAGTGCCCGGCGGCAAGGCCGTGTCGGTGGACGACAGCAAGGCCAAGCAGGTGAAGGGCGTGCGGCAGGTCATCCAGATCCCGCAGGGCGTCGCCGTGCTGGCCGACGGCTACTGGCAGGCGAAGAAAGGCCGCGACGCGTTGCAGATCCAATGGGACAAGGGCGCGAACGCGGGCCTCTCCTCCGAAGGCGTGACGAAGATGCTCACGGAGGCCACGCAGCAGGAAGGCAAAGTGGCGCGCAACGAAGGCAGCGTCGGCTCGGCAAGCGGCGCGAAGACGCTGGAAGCGGTGTACGAAGCGCCGTATCTCGCGCATGCGTGCATGGAGCCGATGAACGCCACCGCGTGGGTAAAGAAGGACGGCATCGAAATCTGGGCGGGCACGCAGTCCCAAGGGCCGAACCAAGGCATCCTGTCGCACGTCGGCTCGGTCGATCCGAAACAGGTGAAGGTCAACACCATGCTCCTCGGCGGCGGCTTCGGCCGGCGCTTCGCGCCGGACTTCACCATCGCCGCGACCGTGCTCTCGAAGATGGCCGGCAAGCCGGTCAAGCTCGTCTACTCGCGCGAGGACGACATGCGGGCGTACTTTTACCGCCCGGCTTCGGTGACTCGCTTCGCTGCCGGCCTGGACGAGAGCGGCAAGCCCGTGTCATTCACCGCGCGCGTCGCGTCGCCATCGATCATGGAAGCCTCGGGCTTCATGAAGCTCCCGCCCGACGGCGTCGACAGCTTCGCGGTCGAAGGCGTGAAGGACGTGCCCTACGACATCCCGAACCTGCGCGTCGAATACTCGCGGCAGGAGCCGGGTGTGCAGGTGTGGTTCTGGCGCTCGGTCGGCCATTCGCAGAACATCTTCTTCAGTGAGAGCTTCATCGACGAGCTGGCGAACGCCGCGGGCAAGGATCCGTTCGAGTTTCGCCGCTCGCTGCTCGGCAAGCAGCCGCGCTACAAGGGCGTGCTCGAGCTCGCTGCCGAGCGTGCCGGCTGGGGCAAGCCGCTACCGCAGGGCGTGCATCGCGGCATCGCCGTCGCGCAATCGTTCGGCAGCTATGTTGCCGAGGTCGCCGAGGTCTCGGTCGACAAGGACGGCCGGCCGAAGGTACATCGCGTGGTCGCCGCAGTGGATTGCGGCGAAGTGGTGAACCCGGAGATCGTGAAACGCCAGTGCGAGAGCGCGATCGTCTTCGGTCTCACCGCGGCGCTCTACGGCAGGATCACGTTCAAGGACGGGCAGGTCGAGCAGGGCAACTTCGACACCTACCCGATGCTGCGCATGAGCGAGATGCCGAAGGTCGAGGTGTACATCGTGAAGAGCAAGGAGCACGCGACGGGCATGGGTGAGCCGGGCCTGCCGGCGCTCGCGCCTGCCGTCACCGCCGCGATCTACAAGGCCACCGGCAAGCGCATCCGCAAGCTGCCCATCAACCCGGAAGCGCTCAAAGCCTAAATAAACTTCTCGAGGCGCTCGCGCACCAGGCGGCCGACCGTCAGCGCAAGCTCGAGCGCGCGCCGGCCCTGCCTGCCGTCGATGGGCACCGCGGCGCCTTTTTCCACCGCGGCCACGAACGCCGCCGCCTGCTCGGCGAGGGCGTCGCCGCCCTCGTACGTTTCCTCGGTCTCGGCGATGGCGCCGCCCGCCTCGCGCACATAACGCAGCTTCCCGGCCTGCAGGTCGGCGGAGACGTAGAGGTCGGGCTGGAAAATGCGCAGCTTCCGCACCGGCGCTTGGCTCACGCGGCTCGCGGAGAGGTTCGCGACGCAACCGTTCGCGAACTCGATGCGCGCGTTGGCGATGTCGATGTCGCGCGTCAGGACGCGGAAGCCGCAGGCGCTCACCTCGACCGGCTCGGCGCGCGCGAGCGCGCAGGCGAGGTCGAGGTCGTGGATCATGAGGTCGAGCACGACATCGACCTCGGCGCCGCGCGTCTTGAAGCCGGCGAGCCGCTCGGCCTCGATGAACACCGGCCGGTCCATGCGCGCGAGCAGCGCGCCGAAGGCGCGGTTGTAGCGCTCGACGTGCCCTGACTGGAGCACGAGGCTGCGCGACGCGGCAAGCGCGATCAGCTCGTCGGCCTGCGCGAGCGTGGCGGCGATCGGCTTCTCGATCAGGAGATGCAGGCCGTGCTGCAGGCAGTCGCGCGCGATCTCGTAATGCCGGTCCGTCGGCACCGCAATCACCGCGGCGTCAGCTTTGCCGAATATGGCGCGGTAGTCGGCAAATGCAGCGACGCCAAGCGCCTGCGCGCGCGAGAGATCGCTGTCCACCACGGCGACGAGCTGCACGCCCGGAAGGCGCGCGAGCTTCTGGGCGTGATAGCGCCCCATGTGGCCTGCGCCGATGACCGCGGCTCTCAATAGAACCTCGGCTCGCCCTCGGGGCGCGTCTTGAAGCGCTTGTGCATCCAGTGGTACTGCTCGGGCATCTCGAGCACGCGCTCCTCGATGAACGCCATCATGCGCCGGGCGTCCGCGACCTCGTCGCCGCTCGGGAAGCCGGTCCACGCCGGATAGAACTGAGCGACATAACCGCCGGCCGGCAGCATGCGCGCCACGCACGGCACCACCGCCGCGCCGGTGGTGCGCGCAATATACGACAGGCCGACGGCGGTCGCGGCCGGCACGCCGAAGAACGGCACGAACGTGGTGCCCTTTCGGCCGAAGTCGAGATCGGGCAGGTAGTAAAACGGGATCCCGGCATTGATCCAGTGCAGCACCTTGCGCAGTCCCTGCTGGCGCGACACGATGTTCGAGCGAAAGCGCGTGCGGCCCTCCAGCAGCCGCCGATCGACCACCGGGTCCTTCTGGTGCTGGTAGAGCGTCGACAGGTCGCGATCGATGGAAAGACGCAGGCCCGCCGCTTCGACGCCGGCGAAGTGCGGCGCGAGCAGCACGACGCGCGGGCCGGCGGCATCCAGGTGCTCGATGCCGACGAGGCGCACCATGCGCTTGATGCGCGCGGGCGGCGCCCACCAGAGCACCCCCCGATCGACGAAGCCGCGGCAGAAGGCGCGGAACGCCGCGCGCGCCAGGCGCTCGCGCTCCGCCGCAGCCATCTGAGGGAAGCACTTCTGCAGATTGATGCGCGTCACTCGCCGGCGCTCGGGGATGAGCCAGTAAAGCAGCGTGCCCACCGCGTTGCCGATCCAGGCGATGACGCGAAGCGGCAGCCAATGCACGAGCCACATGAGCGCGAGTACCACGCGGCTCATGCCGGCACGGGCTTCGCCCCTTTGGGCGCCTTGTAGCGGTTATAGCCCCAGAGGTACTGCTCGGGGCAGAGCGCAACGAGCTCCTCGAGGGCGCGGTTCAAGCGGCGCGTCGCGCTCTCGCCCGCGCGCGCGGACACGAGCGGCTGCACGAGGAGCGAATAGCCCGCGCCGCGCGGCAGGCGCCTGGCAAAGGCGAGGAAGCAGGCGACGTTGTCGCGCGCCGCGAGCTTCGCCGCGAGCGTCATGGTGTAGGCGGGACGGCCGAAGAATTCGCTCCATTCGCCTTCGCCCGCGCCGGGGACCTGATCGGGCAGGAAGCCCACTGCCTCGCCGCGCTCGAGCGCCTTGAACACTTCGCGCACGCCGCCGAGGTCCGCCGGCACGAGGCGCACATTCGCTCGCTCGCGCCCGGCGCGCATCAGCGGCTCGAGCCAGCCGAGCTTCGGGCGCCGGTAGAGCACAGTGATCGGCAGGCGGCTTGCGGCGTACTGCGCCGCGACCTCGAAGGCGCCCATATGCGGCGTGAGAAAGAGAATCGCCTTCCCGGCGCGCTGCGCCGCGAGCACGGCGTCGTCGCCATGGATCTCCTTGACGAGCGCGACCACCTGCTCGTGCGGCCGCAACCAGAGCGCGGGCAGCTCCATGACGAGCTGGCCCGCCGCGGCGATCGCCCGCCGGCGCAGCCGCGCGTCGTCGTAGCGCGCGGCGGCCAGGTTCTCACGCAGGTGCCGCCGGTACGTGGGCGAGATCCCATAGATCAGCCAGCCGAGGACGCTTCCCAATCGATGCAGCGCCGCGAGCGGCAAAGGCGCGAGCAGGCGCAGCAACCGCATCGGAAAACTAGGCAAATTTGGTATCCTTGCGGCCTTCTCCAAGGGGCGAGCGAAGCGCAATGAGCGATTTTCTTTTCACTTCCGAATCGGTGTCCGAAGGCCATCCGGACAAGGTCGCCGACCAGATCTCCGATGCGGTGCTCGACGCGATTCTAAAGCAGGACAAGACTTGCCGCGTCGCCGCGGAGACCCTGGTGAAGGACAACCTGGTGGTGCTCGCCGGGGAGATCACGGCGCACGCGCGCGTCAACTACGACGAAGTGGCCCGCAACACCATCAAGCGCATCGGCTACATCGACCCGGCGATCGGCTTCGATGCCTCGACCTGCACCGTGCTCGTCGCCTACGGCCAGCAATCGCCCGACATCGCGCGCGGCGTCGACAAGAGCATCGACCTCGATCAGGGTGCCGGTGACCAGGGCCTCATGTTCGGCTATGCCTGCGACGAGACGCCGAGCCTGATGCCGCTGCCCATCTTCCTCTCGCATCGCCTGGTCGAGCGCCAGGCGGAGCTGCGCCGTAGCGGCCGGCTGCCGTGGCTGCGGCCGGACGCCAAGTCGCAGGTCACCATCCGCTACCTGAACGGCAGGCCCGAGTCGATCGACACCGTGGTGCTCTCGACCCAGCATGCGCCGGGCATCGAGCACAAGAAGCTCGCCGAATCCGTGGTCGAGGAAGTGATCAAGCCCGTGCTGCCGAAGTCCATGGTCAAGGGCAAGATCAGTTATCTCGTGAATCCCACCGGCGCCTTCGAGATCGGCGGCCCGAAGGGCGACTGCGGCGTCACCGGCCGCAAGATCATCGTCGACACCTACGGCGGCGCGGCGCCGCATGGCGGTGGCGCTTTTTCGGGCAAGGACCCCTCCAAGGTGGATCGCTCCGCCGCATACGCGGCTCGCTATGTGGCGAAGAACATCGTCGCCGCGGGCCTCGCCTCAAAATGCCTGGTGCAGGTGTCCTACGCGATCGGCGTCGCGCGCCCGACGAGCGTCATGGTGACGACGCAGGGCACGGGCAAGATGTCCGACGACGCGCTCTCGGCGCTCGTGACCAAGCACTTCGATCTGCGGCCGCGAGGCATCATCCAGATGCTCGATCTCCTGCGCCCGATCTACGAGAAGACCGCCGCCTACGGCCACTTCGGCCGCGAGGAGGCCGAGTTCACCTGGGAAGCAACCGACAAGGCGCTCGCCCTTAAACAAGCGGCGTAGAAGCCCGCCGCAAGGCAGCTCGCCGCCTAGCCACCCGGAGGTATCCATGAAGCCGCCATTCCGTGCCGACCACGTCGGCAGCCTGCTGCGTCCCCAAGATCTGCACGAAGCGCGCGCCAAGAACCGGCGCGGCGAGCTCTCGGACGCCGAGCTGAAAGCCATCCAGGACCGCGACATCCGCGAGGTGGTCAAGATGCAGGAGAGCCTCGGCCTGCAGGCGATCACCGACGGCGAGTTCCGCCGCGACTGGTGGCACATCGACTTCATCCACGGCTTCGACGGCGTCGAGCTCACCGCGAACAAGCAGCACACGTTCGCCGCGAGCGACGAGCAACCGCCGATGTTCAAGCTCTCGGGCAAGGTGCGACGCACGGCGCCCTCGATGCTTGATCACTTCAAGTTCCTGAAGTCGTGCGTCACGAAAGGCGTGCCCAAATTCACCATGCCCTCGCCCGCGATGCTGCACGCGCGCGGCGACCGCGAGGCGCTGAAGCAGGTCTACCGTAGCCTTGACGACTTCTGGGCGGATACGACGAAGGCGTATCGCGAGGAGATCGCCGACCTCTACAAGGCGGGCTGTCGCTACCTGCAGATCGACGACACGACGATCGCCATGTGGGGCGACCCCAAGGTGCAGGAAAACTTCAAGCAACTCGGCGACGATCCGAAGAAGGACGCCGAGATGTACGCGCGCGCGGTCAACGAGGCGATCCGCGACGTGCCGGACGACATGACGGTGTGCATCCACACCTGCCGGGGCAACTTCAAGAGCACCTGGCTCGCAGCCGGCGCCTACGCCGACTTCGTCGCCGAGCGCGTGTTCACCGGGCTCGACGTCGATGGCTTCTTCCTCGAGTACGACACCGAGCGCGCGGGCGGCTTCGAGCCGCTGCGCTTCGTGCCGAAGGGCAAGAAAGTCGTGCTCGGCCTCGTCAGCTCCAAGCTGCCGGAGCTCGAGAGCAAGGACCATCTCAAGCGCCGTATCGACGACGCCGCGAAGTACGTGCCGCTCGAGAACATGTGCCTCTCGCCGCAGTGCGGCTTCTCGAGCACGCACCACGGCAACAACCTCACCGTCGAGCAGGAAAAGGCGAAGCTCAAGCTCTGCATCGACGTCGCGCGCGAGGTATGGGGCAACAGCTAACCGGGCCGATCGCCGACACCACAGTGTTCGACCTGCGGCTCTCGCGCCGCGGGCAGCGGCTGAACAAGCTGTGCGCGGCGCTCTGCTCCCCGCAGGAGCGCGACGCATTCAAGCGCGACGAGGAGGCTTTCATGTCGCGCTTCGCCCTCACCGAAGCGGAGAAGGAGCTCATCCGCCGCCGCGATTTCGAGGGGCTGATCGAAGCCGGCACCAATATCTACTTCCTGCTGAAGATCGGCTCGGTGACCGGCACCGGGCTCTACAAGATGGGCGCGCAGATGCGCGGCGAGAGCTACGACGAGTTCCTCGCCACGCGCCACATCCGCGGAGCGGTGTGATGGGCCGCATTGTCGGCGGCATCGGGCTTTCCCACGTGCCGTCGATCGGGCCGGTGGTCGATCGCGGCCGCACGCAGGAGCCGGCGTGGAAGCCGCTCTTCGACGCCTATGTACCGGTGCGCGAATGGCTCCAGCGCCTGAAGCCCGACGTGGCGATCGTCGTCTACAACGACCACGGCGCCGATTTCACCTTCGACAAGTACCCCACCTTCGCCCTCGGCGTCGCCGAGCACTACGCCATCGGCGACGAAGGCTTTGGCACGCGCTCGCTGCCTGTGGTCGAAGGTGATTTCGAGCTGTCGAACCATCTGGCGCAGGCGCTCATCTACGAGCATGAATTCGACCTCACGCTCTGCCAGGAGCTCGCGGTAGAGCACGGGTTTCTCGTGCCCATGAACCTCTGCTTCCCGCACAGCACGAACGGCTGGCCGGTGCGCGCCATTCCGCTCGCGGTGAACGTGATCCAGCATCCGCTGCCGACCGGGCAACGCTGCTATCGGCTCGGGCAAGCGTTGCGTGCGGCCGTCGAAAGCTTTCCAGAAGATTCAAAGATTGTGGTGATGGGTACGGGCGGCATGTCGCACCAGCTCCAGGGCAAGCGCTTTGGCTTCATGAACGAGAAATTCGACCAGTGGTTCCTCGGTCAGCTTGAGGCCGATCCGGAGCGGCTGGCGCGCATTACGCACCAGGAAATCATGGAGCAGGCGGGCGCGGAGGCGGTCGAGCTCATCATGTGGCTCACGATGCGCGGCGCGCTCTCGCCGCAGGCGCGACGCGTGCACCGGAACTATTACGCACCCATGACCACCGGCATGGGGCTCATCACGTTCGAGGCGTAGGTTCGCTACACTGCGGCGATGGCTTCACTGCCGCAGTATCGCAACGCGTTGCAGCCGCAGACCACGCTGCATGAGTACCGCATCGAGCAGGTGCTCGGCGCCGGCGGCTTCGGCACAACCTATCTCGCGCGCGACACGCACCTCGACAAGCCGGTCGCGATCAAGGAGTACTTCCCGTCTGATATCGCGATGCGCGCGGCCGAGGGCACGGTGCAGCCCGCGACCACGGAACGCGAGCCAGACTACAAATGGGGCCTCGATAGGTTCCTCCAGGAAGCACGCACGCTCGCACGATTCAGCCACCCGAACATCGTGCGGGTGATCCGCTATTTCGAGGCGAACGGCACCGCTTACATGGTGATGGACTACGAGCGCGGTGAGCCACTCAAGAATCTGCTGATCGCGAACCCGCGCCTGCCGGAAGCGCAGTTGCGCCGTCTCGCCGGACCGCTGCTCGACGGCCTGCGCGCGGTGCATGCGGCGGGGTTTCTGCATCGCGATATCAAGCCCGACAACATCTTCGTGCGCACCGACAGCACGCCGGTCCTCATCGACTTCGGCTCGGCGCGCAACGCGCTCGGCGGCGAGACGCGGGCGCTCACCGCGATTCTCACGCCGGGGTACGCGCCGCTCGAGCAGTATTCGCCGGACGGCAAGCAAGGTCCCTGGACCGATCTCTATGCGCTCGGGGGCGTTTTCTACCGTTGCCTCACCGGCACGCAGCCGCCCGATGCGGTCACGCGCATGCGCGGCGACACGCTCGCCGATGGCCTGGCGAAGGCGGCGAGCGCGTACAGCGCGCCGTTCCTGCGCGCGATCGGCTGGGCGCTCGCGCTCGACGAAAAGAAGCGGCCGCAGAGCGTCGATGCCTGGCGCGCGGTGCTGCTCGCAGCGGCGTCCGGCCCGGCAGTGCCGAAGGCTCCCCCGCCGGCGGCAACGACTGAACGCACGCTGCGCGTAGAACGTCCGGCACCGCTACGGCTCGCGCCGTCGCCGACGAAGCGCTCATGGCTGCCGCTCGCCACGGCGCTCGGCGTGGCCCTTGTGCTTGGCGCGTTCGCGCTCGCGATAAACCATTACACCCGGCCGGCCGACGCCGCGCCGCATGACGAGGGCCGCTTCCGCGCCCAAGTGCTGCAGCAGTTCCGCGCCGCCGACACGAACGGCGACGGCTATCTCTCCGCCGAGGAGATGCGGCGCTTTCCATTCCTGGCGAAAGAGTTCGCGCGCCTCGACACGGACGGCGACGGTCGCATCTCGCTGCCGGAATTCGAGCAAGCGCGCCGGGCGCAGCTTGAACGGCGCCTCGCGAAGCGCACTGACTGAGCGCTCAGACGAGCGCGATGTAGAGGCCGGCGAACCCGGCGACGAGCGCCACCACGAAGAGTCGCCGCACGGCGGCGTCGCGCACCACGCGCCGCAGCAGGCCGACCGGGCGCGGCACGCGCGTGAGCTCGTCGCTCGAGGCGTTCTTGATGCGCTTCAGTGCCGCCGCCGAGTCGATGAGCCGCGAGACCGGCAGCCGCGTATCGATGGCGATGGCGCGCGCCGGCGGCGCCTCGGTCCGCCGCTCGCCACCCGCGTCCATCTTCACCGTGCGGCTCGAGTCGCCCGAGGGCTCGGTCGCTGCTTCCTGGCCGCGGAGCTCCGCGAGGCAGGTGCCGAGATCGCCGGCGAGCTCGTGCGCGTCCTGGTAGCGCACCGCCGGGTCCTTCTTCAGCGCGCGCGCAACAACGAAGTCGAGCATCGCCGGCAGGCCCGGCACGACGCGCGTCGGCGGCAGGTGATCGGTCTGCGTGATGCTGTGCTGCACCTGCTCGATGTTCTCGCCGGAGAAGAGCCGCGTGCCGGTGAGCATCTCGTAGAGCACGATGCCGAGCGAGAAGATGTCGGAGCGCTGGTCGACCGGCTGGCCGGAGATCTGCTCGGGCGACATGTAGCGCGGCGTGCCGAGCACCATGCCGGTGCTCGTCTTGTGGTCCGCCATGCGCATGCGCGCGAGGCCGAAGTCCATGACCTTCGTCTTGCCGCCGCCGTTCAGCATGATGTTGCCGGGCTTGATGTCGCGATGCACGACGCCGCGCTCGTGCGCGTAGCCGAGGCCCTCGGCGACCTGGCGCGCGATCTCGACCGCTTCGAGCGCGGTGACGCCCTGCTTGGTCATGCGCGTACGCAGGTCGATGCCCTCGAGGAGCTCCATGGCGAGGTACGCCATGCCCTCGTGCTCGCCGCAATCGAACGTGGTGACGATGTTCGGGTGGTTGAGCTTGCCGGCGGCCTTGGCCTCGAGGAAAAAGCGCTTGCGATATTCGCCGTGCTCCTCGGCGTCCTCCGGCAGGATGATGGTCTTCAGCGCCACCAGCCGATCGAGGTTCGGATCCTCGGCTTTGTACACGATGCCCATCGCGCCGCGTCCGAGCTCATCGACGATGCGATAGCGGCCGATCTTCGTGGTCTTCTTCGCCATCAATAGCGCACGCGCTGCACCAGCTCGCCGAAGTACGGGTACTTGGCGATGATCGTGCTCAGGAACGGCGCGCGCGGCTCGTGCGTCGCGCGCCAGGCGAAGCCGGCGGCGACCAACGCGACGACCAGCACGAGACTCGCGGCCGAATAACGGCGCCGGCGGCGCCCGAGCGCGCTGTCGCTGGGACTGAATACCTCGTGCGCACGCAGGCCCGCATCGGTGAAGTTGCCGGCGCGCACCAGCGCGGCCTCGCGGCCCGGCGCGGCGTCGGCGAGCGCCTCGCGAAAGGCGCGCGAGGCGAGGAGCCGGGACGAGGTCGCGAATTCCGCGATGTTGGCCGCCACCGCGATGCCGTCGCCGGTCAGCCCTTCGGCGCCCTTGCGGCCCGAGAGCTGAAGCGCGCCGTGATTGAGCCCCGCAGTGAGCGGCAGCCCGGCGGCGCCGGCCGTTAGCGCGCGCTGCGCGATGCGCAGCGCCGCGCGCGGGTCGTCGATCAGCACGATCGCCGCGCCGTCGGCCGCCTCCAGCACCACGCGGTTCGCCGGGTCGATCTCCGCCGTGACCACCGCGACCACCGCCTCGAGCTGCGCGCGCAGCCGCGCCTGCTCGCTCGCCGAGCGGCGGGCGAATTCGGCAATCTTCAGGAACACGACGCTGGCAACCAGAGATGCGCTCACCGGCGCAAGGATGCAGGGTCGCACGCGCCTTGAAAAGGAACTAGAACCGGTTACAATGCGCCCCGCTGAGGAGCGTTGCGTCCCTACATCAGACGGGGGGTCAGGCTCAGCTAAATTCAACGGCGCTCGCATCGGAAACGGTGCGGGCGCTTTGTCTTTCTGGAGGCCGTGCATGAAAGCCGCTGATTCGAAATTTACCGATTTCCGCGTCGCCGATCTCTCGCTCGCTGACTGGGGGCGCAAGGAGATCCTTATCGCCGAATCCGAGATGCCGGCGTTGATGGCGATCCGTGCCGAGTACGCCGGCAAGCAGCCGCTGCGCGGTGCGCGCATCGCCGGCTCGCTGCACATGACGATCCAGACGGCGGTGCTGATCGAGACCCTGAAAGCGCTCGGCGCCGAGGTGCGCTGGGCCTCATGCAACATCTTCTCGACGCAGGATCACGCCGCCGCCGCGATCGCCGCGGGCGGTACGCCGGTGTTCGCGTACAAGGGCGAGTCGCTCGCCGAGTACTGGGACTTCACGCACCGCATCTTCGCGTTCGGCCAAAGTGGAGAAATGCAGGGCCCGAACATGATCCTCGATGACGGCGGCGATGCGACGCTGCTCGTTCATCTCGGCAAGCGCGCCGAGCAGGACGCGAGCGTCATCGCGCAGCCGAAGAGCGAAGAAGAGCAGCATCTCTTCGCGGCGATCAAGAAGCGCCTCGCCGAGCAGCCGGGCTGGTACTCGCGCATTGCCAAGGACATCCGCGGCGTGACCGAGGAGACCACCACCGGCGTGCACCGGCTCTATGCCATGGCGAAGGACAAGCGGCTCCTCTTCCCCGCGATCAATGTGAATGATTCGGTCACCAAGTCGAAATTCGACAACATCTACGGCTGCCGCGAGTCGCTGGTCGACGGCATCAAGCGCGCGACCGACGTGATGATCGCGGGCAAGGTGGCGCTCGTCGCGGGCTACGGCGAAGTCGGCAAGGGCTCGACGCAGGCGCTGCGCGGGCTGCAGGCGCAGGTATGGGTGACCGAGATCGATCCGATCTGCGCGCTGCAGGCGGCCATGGAAGGCTACAAGGTCGTCACCATGGACTACGCCGCCGACCAGGCGGACATCTTCGTCAGCGCGACCGGCAACTTCAACGTGATCACGCACGAGCACATGAAGCGCATGAAGAACAACGCCATCGTGTGCAACATCGGCCACTTCGACAACGAGATCGAGATCGCGGCGCTGAAGCAATACAAGTGGGAGAACATCAAGCCGCAGGTCGACCACATCATCTTTCCCGACGGCAAGCGCATCATCCTGCTCGCCGAAGGGCGGCTCGTGAACCTCGGCTGCGCCACCGGGCACCCCTCCTACGTGATGAGCTCTTCGTTCGCGAACCAGGTGCTGGCGCAGATCGAGCTCTTCGCCAACAACAAGAACTATCCGATCGGCGTGTACATCCTGCCCAAGCAGCTCGACGAGAAGGTGGCGCGCCTGCAGCTCTCGAAGCTCGGCGCGATGCTCACCGTGCTCACCGACGAGCAGGCGCGCTACATCGGCGTGCCGAAGCAGGGTCCGTACAAGAGCGACCATTACCGCTACTGACAGCGGGTGAAGATCGCCATCTACGGCTCGGGCGGCGTCGGCGGCTACTTCGGCGCCCGCCTGGCCGCGTCCGGCAACGAGGTGCATTTCCTCGCCCGCGGCGCGCACTTGCGCGCGATGCGCGAGCAGGGCTTGCGCGTGGAAAGCGCGCTCGGCAATCTGCAGATCAAGGTGCTCGCGCATGAGCGGCCGGAGGAGATCGGCGCCGTGGACTACGTCGTCTTCGCGGTGAAACTCGCCGATGTGGAAGGCGCCGCCGAGCGGCTGCGCCCATTGCTGCATGAGCGCACGCTCGTGCTTTGCTTCCAGAACGGCGTGGAAGCGCCGGAGACCGTCGCGCGCGTGATCGGCGCACAGCATGCGCGCATTGGCGTGGCGTACATCGCGAGCGCGATCGCCGCACCGGGGATCGTGCGCCAAACCGGAACCATGCAGCGCATGCAGGTGGGACCGGGCGCCGAGCGCTACGTCGCGGCCTGCAAGGAAGCGGGCATCAACATCGAGCAGGTCGACGACATCGATCGCGCACGCTGGGAGAAGTTCGTGTTCCTCGCCGCGCTCTCTGGCGTCACCACGGTGGCGCGCGCGCCGGTGGGCGCGTGTCGCGCCGATCCGGACCTGCGCGCGAGCTTCGAAGCGGCGATGACGGAGGCGTGGCGCCTCGGGCGCAAGCGCGGCGTCAAGCTCGCGGATGATTTCATCGGCGAGCGCATGAAGTTTGTCGCGGGCCTGCCGGCGGAAATGCGCACCTCGATGCAGCACGATCTCGAAGCGGGCAAGCCGCTCGAGGCGCCGTGGCTCTGCGGCGCGGTTGCGCGCATGAGCGCGCAAGACGGGCTCGAGGCGCCGGTGAACCGCACGCTCTACGCTGCGCTCAAGCCCTTCCTCCATGGACCTGCGGGCGCGGCTCGCTGACCGGCGCGAGCCGGTCTTTCTCTACGGCACCACGCCGCCGCGCTCAGGCGCGACAGCAGCGCAAGTAAACGAAGCAGCAGAGAAGCTCGCCGCGCGCGTGCGGCCGCTCGCGCTCGACGGTCTCGTCGTCTACGACATCCAGGACGAGTCCGGCCGCACCAGCCAGCCGCGTCCGTTTCCATTCATCGGCACCGTGGACCCGCGGCGCTACGCCGCGCTGCTGCGCGAGCGCACCGGGCTCACGCCGATCACCTACAAGGCGCTCGGCGGCATGGCGGAAGCGCCGTGGCAGGCGTGGCTTGTCGAATCGGCGCAGGCGGACCTGCGTGTCGTTTCGGTCGTCGGCCGCCCGACTTCCGGCGTGCGCTACCCGCTCGCGCTCGCGCGTGCGGTGCGCCTTGCCGCCGAGCATCCCGCGCGCTTCACGGTCGGCGGCGTGGCGATCGCCGAGCGCCATACGGAGGAGCGCAGCGAAGCCGCGCGGCTCCTCGCCAAGGCGGTGGAAGGTTGCGCGTACTTCATCTCGCAGACCGTCTATCACGCCGCGCCGACCCAGCGGCTCTTGCGCGAGTACCTGCGCGACTGCCGCGGCGCGGGCATCGCGCCGCGGCGCATCGTGCTGACGTTCGCGCCTTGCGGGCGAGAGAAAACGCTGGCCTTCCTGCGCTGGCTCGGCGTGAACATCGCGCCGGAAACCGAGCGCGAGCTTCTCGGCGCCGCCATCGGCGTCAACGTCGAGAGCGTGTCCATCAACCGCGACGAGATCGACGCGAGCATCGACCTCTGCCACGCGCTGCGCGAAGTGATGAGCGCGCGATGAAGCGCACGCTCGCGCTGCTCGCGCTCGGCGTGCTCGCGCTCGTGGGCGTCGAGCTCTTCGCACTGCACGCGCTGCAGCCGCTGGAGAACCGGCTCCTCGACAGCTTCGTGCGCGCGCAGGCGGCGAAGCTCGCGCCGGACCCCGATATCGTGCTCGTCGACATCGACGAGAAGAGCCTCGCGAGCATGGAGAGCGAAGCCGGCCGCTGGCCCTGGCCGCGCGTAGTGCATGCCGAGCTCATTGAAGGGCTCGCGGCGCAAAAGCCGCGCGCCATCGTCTTCGACATCGCGTTCGCCGAGCCCGACACCTTCCGCCGCGAGGACGACGCCGCGTTCGCCGAGACGGTGGCCAAGCACCGCAACACCTATTTCCCGCTGCTCAACGTGCCGACCAAGAACCCGGTGCCGATCGCCGAGTTCGCCGCCGACCTCGGCATCCGCAGGCAGGCGGACGCGGATCCGAAGGCGCGCGCCGGGCTCATTCCGCCGCTCATCCTGCCGCGCGAGCACTGGCGAGCGGGGCTCATCAGCTTCATGCGTCGCGGCGGATCTTGGCTACGTGGTGCCCGATGCCGACGACATGGTGCTCGCGTGGCGTGGTCTCAAGGACAGGTTTCCACGCGTGTCCTATAGCGACCTCTATGAGGATTTCAATCGCTCCAAGCGCACGCGCCCGCGTGATGAGTTCACCGGCAAGATCGCGATCGTCGGTACCGCGGCGACCGCGCTGCAGGACCTGCGTGTGACGCCCATCGACAGTGTGCACCCCGGCGCGGAGATTCTCGGCACGGCGATCGAGAACCTGAAAAACGACCGCCATATGCGCTACGCCTCGCCGGCCTGGGCGGCGCTCATCGCGGCGCTTCTCATCGCGCTCCTCTTCATCGGCTTTCGCGCCGGGCTCGACGCGCGCGTGCTGGGCGGCGCGCTGGCGCTCACCTCTGCCGCGCTGCTGTGGGCCTCGTATCAGGCCGCCGGCGCCCTGCTGCTGGCCCCCGCGCTGATGCCGCTCGCCGCCGCGTGGACGTTCTACGCCGGCGCCGCGCTCGCCGATTACCTGCAGGAGCGGAACGCGCGCCGCCAGGCGATCGCGCAGTTCTCGCGCTTCGTCAACCCGCACGTCGTGAAGCAGCTCCTCGAGCGCGGCGGCCTCGAGGGCGCGGGCCAGACGCGCGAGGTGTCGATACTCTTCTCCGATATCCGCGGCTTTACCACGCTGTCGGAGAGCAAGCCGCCGGCCGAGGTGGTGGCGCTCCTCAATCGCTATTTTTCGCTCCAGGTGGACGTGGTGTTCCGCCACGGCGGCTCGCTCGACAAGTTCATCGGCGACTGCATCATGGCGCTGTGGGGCGCGCCGCTCGACGACGCGCAGCACGCGCGCCACGCCGTCGGCTGCGCACTTGATATGGCCGACACGCTGCAGGCGTTCAAGCGCGAGCTCGGCGCGGCGGATGAGCGCTTCGACGTCGGCATCGGCATCCACAGCGGCCCGGCGGTGGTCGGCCTGATCGGCTCGGACCGGCGCCGGGAATACACGGCGATCGGCGACACCGTCAACCTGGCAAGCCGTATCGAAGGCATGACCAAGGATGCCAAGCGCCGCATCCTCGTCTCTCGGGACACGATGCTCGCCTGTCGGGAAGCGTTTGACTTTGTCCCCGCAGGTTCCTATAAGGTGAAGGGAAGAGCCCAAGAGGTGGAGCTCTTCGAACCGCGCCGCAAGACGTGAGACTCCTTATCCTCGCTTTGCTGTTCCCGCTGCTCGGCCATGCCGAGCCGGCGACCGTCATTCGCGCCACCGAGCTGAAAAGCGCGCCGGCGACGGACGCATCGACCGTTGCCCAGCTCGCCGAGAACGCCGCGGTAGAAGCGCTCGAGCGCCAGGGCGGCTGGACGCGCGTCAAGGCAGCCGAGGGCGAAGGCTGGGTGAAGCTGCTCGCGCTGCGCTATGGCGGCCCGGGCAGCGCGAAAAAGGGCGACACGGGCATTGCGCAGATCTTCAACGTCGCGCGCACCGGCTCGAGCGGCACGCAGGTAACGACCGGCGTGCGCGGGCTGGATGAAGAAAAGCTTGCCAACGCGCAGCCGAACCCCGCCGAGCTCGAGAAGCTGAACCACTTCGCGGTGCAGCCCGCTGCCGCCGCCGGCTTCGCTGCCAAGGGCAAGCTGTCCGCGCACGAGGTGGAGTACCCCAAGTGAACCGCCTCGTCTGGCTCATCGCGTTGCTCATCGCCGCCCCGGCCCAGGCACAGTTCAAGCTGCCCGACCTCAACATCAACAAGCTCATCGACACCGCGAAAGGCGTGGTCAAGGCGACGCGCGAGATCGACGAGAACGAGGAAATCGCCATCGGCAGCGACGTCGCGGCGCGCCTGCTTGGCGCCGCGCCGCTCATGAACGATCTGCGGGTGCAGCGCTATGTGAACAACGTCGGGCGCTGGCTCGCCACGCAGTCGGAGCGGCCCGACCTGCCGTGGCACTTCGGCGTCATGGACGCACCGCAGCTCAACGCCTTCGCCGTCCCCGGCGGCACGATCTTCATCACTCGCGGCCTGCTCGAGAAGATGCACAGCGAAGCGGAGCTCGCCGGCGTGCTCTCGCACGAGATCGTGCACGTGGTGCGCAAGCACCATCTGAAGGCGATCCAGAAGGGCGCGCTTGCACACCTCTCGGCCGGCGCCGCCGGCGCGGCGCTCAGCAACGTGAACTCGGAGGCGCGCAACAAGCTCGTCGCCTTCGGCACCGAGATGTATTCGCGCGGCCTCGACAAGGGCGACGAGTTCGAAGCCGATCGCCTCGGCGTGGTGATTGCCGCGCGCGGCGGCTACGACACCTATGGGCTGCCGGCGGTGCTGCAGAGCCTGCAAGGCATGAACGCCAAGGATTCGGCCGTGGCGCTCATGTTCAAGACGCACCCGGCGCCCGGCGAGCGCCTCGACACGCTGGCGGCGAAGATGCAGCCAGTCCTCGACAGCTATTCGAGCCAGCCGCAGCTGCGCGAGCGCTTCGCCATGGAGACCAAGGCGGCTCGCTAAGCATCGGGCGATGCGCGCGAGCTTCATTGCACACGTAAAGGAGCTGCTCCGCGGCCTCGGGCACCTCGAGGCGAAACCGATGTTCGGCGGCCACGGCCTCTATTGCGACGGTGCGTTCTTCGCCATCGTGCTCGACGACGTGCTCTATCTCAAGGCGGATGCGCAGAGCCGGCCGCGCTTCGTTGCTGCGGGGCTCGAGCCGTTCGTGTACGCGAGGCAGGGCAAGCGCGCCTCGCTCAATTACTACCGGGCGCCCGCCGAGGCGCTCGAATCGCCCGAGGCGGCGCTCGCCTGGTCGCGTGAGGCGGTCGCGGCGGCGCTGCGCGCGCGCAGATAGATGACCTACACCGTCGAACAGCATATCGCTCTCAAGCGCGTCGGCGCGATCGCCGCGTCTCCGGACGGCACGTGGCTCGCGGTCAGCGTCGAGCGGCTGGATCGCGATGGCGCGAAGTACGTGAGCGATTTGTGGAAGCTGCCGACCGACGGCGGCCCGGCGGTGCAGCTCACGCGCGGCGACTCCAAGGACAAGGCGCCGTGCTTCCGCCACGACGGCGCCCTCGGCTTTCTTTCCAACCGCCAGCCAAATGAGGTCAAGCCCGACGACGAGGCGGAAAAGCGCATGCAGGTGTGGCTGCTCCCCGCCGAGGGCGGCGAGCCGCGCCAGCTCACCGACGAGCCGCTCGGCGTCGAAGCATTCCGCTTCGCGCGGCGCGCCGACCGGTTGGTGTACTTCGCGCCAGTGCTGCTTGGCGTTGCGCACGAGA
>VBCM01000187.1 GCA_005883675.1 Betaproteobacteria bacterium | reverse complement strand
TGCGCAGTAGCGCGGGAACACGTAAGCCGAGCGCTGGTCGGGCGTCAGGTGGACGCTCCAGCCGTTCCGGGCTGTAGGCGCCGGGCACATGACGAGCACTGGCGTGCGGCGCGTTTTCGTTCGCTCCGCCGCAAGCTCGCAGGCCTTCGCCACCGGCGCGGAGAGCGCAATCTTCTGCGCCCGACGCAGCAGCGGGTCGATGCGCCATAGCGAGCCATACACCGAGCTCACCGCGAAAAAGACACCCTGGTCGGCCGCGTAGGTGAGACTCGAGAAGCCGACATCCTTGTCAGCGTCCGCGTCGAGCGCGAGTTGGTGGGTCGTGACCTGGAACTTGAGCGGATCGATGCGCCAGAGAACCGGCACGACATCGCTCGACACGACGGCCGCGCCCTGCGCGTCCACGGCGAGCGCCGGTCCGCAGGCGTAAGGCTCGCCGGCGTGGATCCAGCCCGGCAGTTCGAAGCGCTTCTTCAGCGCGCGGCTCGTGGCGTCGTGCAAATAGACGCCGTCGGGCTGCAGCACCCACACGTTGTTCCGTGGCACATCGTGGACCGTGCGCAGCGGCTCGGCCGCGAGCGCGGTGGATGCAAGAAGCAGCGTGACGGCGAGGGTTCTGACGGTTCCGGTACTCATAAACACTCTCCTTCCCCGCAGGGAATCAGAGCAGCGCTTGAGACGGAAATCGTCTTTGTGGACCGGGTGTCTGCGTAGAACCCGGCTAGGCAGTTGCCTGCCTACATGGCTTCGCACGTTACGCTCGGGCGCAACTACTGTCAAGTAGTGTTTATCACTATTTTGTGATATCTATAACAACCATATGAACACACTCAGCGCCCTGGTTCTCAGCCTGCCGACCCACAATTCGACCATCCGCATGCGAGTGTGGCGGGCCCTGAAGGACACCGGCTGCGGCGTGCTGCGCGACGGGGTCTATGTGCTGCCGGAGGACGCCGCCGGCGCGGCGGTCCTGCGCAAGATGGAAACCGACATCCAGACCGCGGGCGGCTTCGCGATGACGGTGGATCTCAAGCTGAAGAGCGCGGCGCAGACGGCTGCAGTGCGCGAGCTGTTCAATCGCAGTGCCGACTATGGCGCGCTGACGCAAAAGATCGGCACGGTGAGCAAGACCTTGCTGCGGCTTGGCCACCGCAAGGCCCAGACCGCCGTGCAACGCCTGCAGCGCTCGTTCGACAAGCTCTCGGAGATCGACTTCTTTCCCGGACAGGCCAAGCTGCAAGCCGCGGAGGCGATTGCCGCGCTCAAACGCAGCCTGCAGGAAGCTTATTCCTGCGGCGAGCCGCGCGCCTCCCGGAAGCGGTTGCGGCTCGTCGATAAGACCCGCTACCAGAAGCGGGTTTGGGCGACGCGCAAGGCCCCGTGGGTCGATCGCCTCGCCAGCGCCTGGCTCATAAAGCGCTTCGTCGATCGGGACGCTCGCTTCGTGTGGATCGAGAGCCCTCGCCAGCGTCCGCGTCAAGCCGTGGGCTTCGACTTCGACGGTGCCGAGTTCTCGCACGTCGACAACCGCATCACCTTCGAGGTCCTGCTGACGAGTTTCGGCCTCGACCATGACCCGGCGCTCACGGCGCTCGGCGCCGTGGTGCACTTCCTCGATGTGGGCGGCATCCCCGTGGCCGACGCCAAGGGCCTGGAGACGATGCTGCGCGGGATCAAGGAGAAAGCGCGCAGCGACGATGCGCTGCTCGCCGAGGCGATGCGCATCTTCGACCACTTCTACTCGGCCTACGCTACTGAGAACCGTAGCTGAAGTCGTCGAACGCCGTCCCATAGCCCGACCGCGCCGGCGCCAGTCATGTGCGCGTCTTCCTGCTCGATGTACGTCTTGCCGTCGAGCGCGACCTTGATGCGCTTGCCGGAGAACTCCACGCGCAGCGTGTGCCACGCGTTCTTCGCCACCGGTGCATCCACGTATTTGATGGTGTTACGCCGCCCATTGGTGGTGTGATAGAGCGAGACGTTGTTCTCCAGCGCATTCGCCCGCGCGACGTAGTAGTTGTTGCCGTCCTTCCAGCGCCACACCACGCCGCCCGCCTGGTCCTCACTTCCCGAGAGCGCCTTGAACCGCACTTCGACGAAGCCGTTCTCGATCGATGTCTTGCGCAGCACGCACCAGGGGAACGTGCCGCTCCCGGACTGCTCGAGAACGTTGGGCTTGCTCGGCGCGCCCGGATCGGCGCGCACCGCCCATTTCGGGCTGCCCTTGCCGGTGACGCCCTGCTCCCACCCGGCAGGCAGCGCGCCGGGACTGTCGCTATCGAAGTTGATGGTTTCGGCAAATGCGGCGCTCGCCGCAAAAATGGACGCAGCGGTGATGCAGGCTTTGGTCATGATGGCTCCTTTCCGGCGCGTGCCGGGTCAGAGCAGAGCTTGGCCGCTGGCGCGGCTGTGATAATGCAATGCGCCGCCGCGCGATCGCTTACGCGCTGTTGTCAGCCGCGCTCTTCGGCGCGAGCACCCCGCTCGCCAAGATCTTCGTCGGCGCGATTTCGCCGCTCGCGCTCGCCGGGCTGCTCTACCTCGGCAGCGGCATCGGCCTTGGCGCCTGGCTCCTGTTGCGCAAGCGGCTGCCCGCACCAACGCTCGCCGCGCGCGATTTGCCATGGCTGGCAGGCGCGATCGTCGCTGGCGGGATCGTCGGGCCCGCGTTGCTCATGTACGGGCTCGCGCGTACCGACGCGGCGAGCGCTTCGCTGCTGCTCAATCTGGAAGCGGTGCTGACCGCTGTGCTCGCGTGGGTCGTCTTTCGCGAGAACCTCGACCGGCGGGTCTTCGCCGGCATGGCGGCCATCGTCGCGGGCGGCGTCGCGCTCGCCTGGCACACGCCTGATGTGCGCAACCCCGCGGGCCCGCTGCTCGTCGCCGGCGCCTGTCTCGCGTGGGCGCTAGACAACAACCTGACGCGTCGCGTCTCGGGCGGCGATGCGGTCGTGTTCGCCGCGCTGAAGGGATTCGTGGCCGGCGCCGCCAACCTCGCGCTGGCTCTTGCGATCGGCGCCCGCCTGCCCGCGCCTGGCGCGATCGCCGCTGCCGGCCTCCTCGGCCTCATCGGCTATGGCGTGAGCCTCGTGCTCTTCATCATGGCGCTGCGCGATCTCGGGACGGCGAGAACGAGCGCCTATTTCTCGATCGCGCCCTTCTTCGGCGCCGCGCTCGCGCTGCTCGTACTGGGCGAGCAGTCGGCGCCGCCGTTCTGGATCGCGGCGGCACTGATGGCCGTAGGTGTATGGCTGCACGTCACGGAGCGCCACGAGCATGAGCATGTGCACGAACCCGTGGCGCATACGCACGAGCATATGCACGACTTGCACCACCGGCACAGCCACGAGCCCGGCTGGGACGGGCGCGAGCCGCACACGCACCGGCACCAGCACGGGCGGCTGCGCCACCGGCATCCGCATTACCCCGACCTGCATCACCGCCACGGGCACTAGTAAACTCGCGGCTTTCCCAATGGGAGAGCCAAGTGGCCGATCTCAAGATCCTCGGCATCAGCGGCAGCCTGCGCAAGGCGTCGTTCAATACGGCGGCGTTGCGAACCTGCGCCGAGCTCATGCCGGCGGGCATGACGATGACCTACGCGCGCCTCGACGATATTCCGATCTTCAACCAAGACGTGTTCGACGCCGGGCTGCCGGAGTCGGCAAAGCGCTTCCGCGCCGAGGTGGCGGCGGCCGATGGGCTGCTCATCGCCAGCCCCGAATACAACTTTTCGCTCAGCGCGGCGCTGAAAAACGCGATCGACTGGGGCTCCCGGCCGCCGAACCAGGTGTTCCAGGACAAGCCGATCGCCATCTTCTCCGCCTCGCAAGGACCGATGGGTGGCGCGCGCGTGCAGTACGACCTGCGGCGCATCCTCGGCCAGATCTGGGGTCACGTGCTGCCGCGGCCGGAGGTGTTCATCGGCAACGCGCCAAGCAAATTCGATGCGCACGGCAAGCTCACCGACGAGACCACGCGCAAGTTCCTGAGCGACCTGCTGGTGGGCTTCAAGGCGTGGATCGTGCGCATGCAGGTCAAGAAGTAAAATCGCGGGGCGGAGGAGGAACCATGCTACGCATCGTCGCTGCTGCAGTCGCATCTCTCGTCTGGGTGTTCGCGCTGGCGCAGGCGCCGGCGCTGCCCAAGAACCCGGTCACGCTGAACGTGGTCGATGTCGCCGGCAATCTCGCGCTCACGCAAGAGGCGATGGAGAACTACCGCGCGAAGCATCCGAACCTCGTCTCGCGCATCACGTTCACCAAGGCGCCTGCGCCGGAGCTGCCGGGCAAGCTCAAGGCGCAGCAGGCCGCGAAGCGCGTCGATATCGATCTCGTGCTTACGGGCACCGATGCGCTCGCCGCCGGCATCGAGCAGGGCCTGTGGACGCCGATTCTTCCCACGTATGCGGCGAAGTTTCCCAACCTGTTGCAGAACTACCAGGAGCCCGCGGCGAAGATGCAGGAGCTCGCGCAGAACCACGGCCTGGTGGTGACGTTCATGCCCGCGGGGCCGCTGCTGGAATTCAATCCGGACAAGGTGAAACAGCCGCCGAGCACGCCGCAGGAGCTGTTGACGTGGTGCAAAGCGAATCCCAATCGCTTCATCTACGCCCGGCCGGCGAACTCCGGACCGGGGCGCACGTTCATCATGGGATTGCCGTACATCCTTGGCGACAAGAACCCGAAGGACCCGGTGAACGGCTGGGAGAAGACCTGGGCCTATCTAAAGGAGCTGAACAGCTGCATCGAGTACTACCCGACCGGCACGGGCGCAGTGATGAAGGAGATCGGCGAAGGCTCGCGGGACATGACCGTCACCATGACCGGCTGGGACCTGAACCCGCGCATCCTCGGCATCGTGCCGAAGAACTACCGCGTCGCGCCGTTCAAGGGCATGACCTGGGTGAACGACGCGCACTACATGGTGGTGCCGAAGGGCATCCCGCAGGAGAAGCTCGCGGTGGTGCTCGATCTGATGGCGTGGCTCCTCACGCCGCAGTCCCAGGCGCTGACCTATGACAAGGGTTACTTCTATCCGGGCCCCGCGGTGAAGAATGTGACGCTCTCGATGGCGCCGAAGGAAAGCCAGGACGCCATCCGCGAGTACGGCCGCCCGGAGTACGACCATTGGCTGAAGCAGTTTCCGCACACGCAGTCGCTGGAAGCGAAGGCGCAAGTGGAAGCGTTCCGCATCTGGGACCAGCAGGTCGGAGCGCAGAAGACGAAGTGAACATCGTCGTTGCCGCGCAAGCGGAGACGATCTCAGAGCTGCCGTAATCTGAAACACGACTTCACCGAGCTGCGACTCGACGCTGTCACGCGGCACTTCGCGCACGGCGCGCGCGAGGTCGCGGCGCTCGACGGCCTGACGGTCACGATTCGCCGCGGCGAGTTCATCGCGCTCCTCGGGCCCTCGGGCTGCGGCAAGTCCACCGCGCTCAACTGCATCGCCGGGCTCCTTTCGCTCAGCGCGGGCAGCATCTGGCTCGACGAGCTGCGCATCGATCCGCTGCCGCCGGAGAAGCGCGGCTTCGGCATGGTGTTCCAGAACTACGCGCTTTTCCCGCACATGAGCGTGCGCCAGAACGTGGGCTTCGGCCTGCGCATGCGCGGCGTGCCGCGCGCGGAGATCGAAAAGCGCGTCGCCCGGGCGCTCGAGCTCGTGCAGCTCCGCGGTCATGAAGAGAAGCTGCCGGGCCAGCTCTCGGGCGGCCAGCAGCAGCGAGTGGCGATCGCGCGCGCCATCGTCGTCGAGCCGCCCCTCGTGCTGATGGACGAGCCGCTCTCGAACCTCGATGCGCGCCTGCGCCTCGAGATGCGCGCCGAGATCCGCCGCATCCATCGCAGCCTCGGCCGCGCCACCATCTACGTCACGCACGACCAGGAGGAAGCGCTCTCCATGGCCGACCGCATCGTGGTGATGAAGGACGGCCGCGTGCGGCAGATCGGCGCGCCGGCGGCGATCTACAGCGAGCCGGCGGATCTCGATGTCGCGCGCTTCATGGGCTATCGCAACGAGCTTGCCGCTACGGTGGAGCACGTCGCCGGAGCCGAAGTGATGCTGAGCGGCGGCCTGCACGGCCGCGCGATGGGCGCGCTCACGCCGGGCATGCACGCCAGGGCGGCGATCCGGCCCGAGGATCTCGCGCTCGGCACCGGCCCGCTCGCCGGTCGCGTGGAGAACGTCGAGTACGGCGGCCGCGACTCGCTCGTCGACGTGCTGCTCGCGGACGGCACGCGCCTGCATGTGCGTAGCGCCCAGTCCGCGCATCTCGGCGAGCATGTCGGCGTGGCCTTCGCCCCGCACCGGCTGCTCGTCTACCCGGCCGGATGAGGGACCGCGCGGTGCTGCTCGCGGCACCCGCCGCGTTGTTGGTGGCGGCGCTCTTCATCTACCCATTCGCCTATGGGCTGCTCCTTTCCTTCGAGCCGCTGAAGGGCGACTGGCTTGCGAACTACGCGCAGTTCTTCAGTTCGGACCGGCTCTGGCCGACGATCGGCATCACGCTCAAGCTCGCCATACCGGCGACGCTGATCAACGTCGGCTTTGCGCTGCCGATCGCGTATCGGATGCGAACGCCCTCGCGTAGTCAGAAATGGCTCACCACGATCCTCGTGGTGCCCATGACGCTCGGAACCGTGCTGATCGCCGAAGGCATGCTGACTTACTTCGGCCCGCGCGGCTGGCTCGCGCAGTTCCTCCAGCTCGTGCATTTCTACGACGGGCCGATCCGCCTCACGCACAACTACTGGGGCGTGCTGATCTCGCTCGTCATCTCGGGCTTCCCGTTCGCCTTCCTGCTGAT
>VBCM01000186.1 GCA_005883675.1 Betaproteobacteria bacterium | reverse complement strand
GCTCGGCTGGTAAACATCCGGTAGGGTTCGGAGACGCCTCGCGTAACGAGGTCGTCGACCAGCACGCCAAGATAGGCTTCATCGCGTTGCGGATACCAGGGAGCTTGGTCTGTAGCGAGAAGCGCCGCATTCAATCCGGCGAGAAGCCCTTGGGCTGCGGCCTCCTCGTACCCCGTGGTGCCGTTGATCTGGCCGGCGAAGAACAAGCCGCGAAGCGACTTCGTCTCGAGCGAGGCGTGGAGGTTGCGCGGATCGAAATAGTCGTACTCGATGGCGTATCCCGGCCGCACGATGTGAGCGTGCTCCAGCCCGCGGATCGAGTGCACCAGGTCGAGTTGAACGTCGAACGGCAAACTCGTGGAGATGCCGTTCGGGTAGAGCTCGTTCGTCGACAGGCTCTCCGGCTCGATGAAAATCTGGTGGCTCGACTTGCCGGCGAAGCGGTGCACCTTGTCCTCGATGGATGGGCAGTAGCGTGGACCGACGCCCTGGATCACGCCGGTAAACATGGGCGAGCGATCGAGGGCCCCCCGGATGATTTCGTGTGTGCGCTCATTGGTGTGCGTGATCCAGCACGGCAACTGGCGGGGATGCATGCTGCGCGCGCCGATGAAGGAAAACACGGGTTCGGGCGAATCACCGGGCTGTACTTCCATGACCGAAAGGTCAACCGTGCGCCGGTCAAGCCGCGGTGGCGTGCCGGTTTTCAAGCGCCCGACCGGCAGCTTGAGCTCGCGCAGCCGGGCCGCGAGCGTCGCCGCCGCCGGCTCGCCGGCGCGGCCGGCGGTGTGGTTCGTCAGTCCGACATGAATCAGGCCGGCGAGAAAGGTGCCTGCGGTGAGCACCACCGTGCGCGAGCGGAACTGCACGCCGAGTTGCGTGGCGACGCCTACCACGCGCTCGCCTTCAACGAGCACATCATCCACCGCCTGCTGGAAGATCATCAGGTTCGACTGGTTTTCGAGCCGCCGACGTATCGCCTGCCGATAGAGCACCCGGTCCGCTTGCGCGCGGGTTGCGCGCACGGCCGGACCTTTGGATGCATTCAGCGTGCGGAACTGGATGCCAGCCTCATCGGTAGCCAGTGCCATGGCGCCACCGAGCGCGTCGATCTCCTTGACGAGGTGTCCCTTGCCGATGCCACCGATCGAGGGGTTGCAGGACATCTGCCCGAGCGTCTCGATGCTATGGGTGAGAAGCAGCGTGCGGCGTCCCATGCGCGCCGCAGCAAGCGCTGCCTCAGTGCCGGCGTGACCGCCGCCGACCACGATGACGTCGAACTCCGCCGGAAATTTCATGGGATGCGGCATTTTACGCGACGCGGTATGCCCACGGCATCTACCGAGTTGGTTTCACGTGGAACATCATCTGTGTTGCAGTGCAGCAAATACGCAGGGTCTCGATGAACGCGTACGCCAGGCTTTTCGCGGACCGCTCAGTGCGCTACCTGTACTCGGCGTCGGTTGTAGGTCGTCTGCCCATCGGCATGTGCGGCTTGGCGATCCTGCTTTTGGTGCAGGCCGCCCGCGGCTCATTCAGCACCGCCGGCGCAACCACCGGATGCTACGTCGCCGGACTCGCCCTCATGGCGCCCGCACTCGGGAGGTTCATCGACCGGCACGGGCCATGGAGCGCGCTGCTCTTTTGTTCGTTTCTCTTTCCTGCTTCGCTCGCCGCGCTGATTGCCGCCGTGCTTACGGGCGCGTCTGCGTTGGTCGTATTTGCCTGTGCTGCGGCTGCGGGCGCAACCTTTCCACCGATCACGGTATGCATGCGTACGTTTCTGCGACAGCGCTTTGCCGATGAAGCGGCTCTTACTACCGCGTACTCGATCGACTCGGTGCTGATCGAGGTGATGTTCATCGCCGGTCCGATGCTGGTGGCATTGCTCGTCGCCATGGCATCGCCGGCGATCGCCGTGGCGTGCGCAGCCGCCTGCGGCTTCATCGGCGTGCAGCTCTTTCTGCGATCAGCGCCCCTGCGTCAATGGCGCATAGAGCAGCGCACGGCGAGCATCCTCCTCGGCCCGCTCGCCGAGCGGCGTTTCATCGCCTTGGTGATGATCGTCGCGTGCTACGCAATCGCCTTCGGACTGACGGAGATCGGCGTTGCCGCTTATGCCGCCGAGGCCAACCGGCCGGCGCTCGCCGGCGTTTTCCTCGGCGTGATGAGCGCCGGTAGCGCGTTTGGTGGGCTGGCCTATGGCAGCCGGCACTGGCGCAGGCCGCTTGCACGCCAGTTCAGCGTGACGCTCGCGGTGATGGGCCTGGGGCTGCTGCCGCTCGCACTGCCCTGGCAGATTGCTGCATTTGCAGTGTTTTCGACCTTGGGCGGCATAGTGATGGCGCCCGCGCTCATCATCCAATCAATGCTGGTCGCGAAGACGGCGCGTCCCGAGCACGCGACCGAAGCGTTCACGTGGTCGACGAGTGCGCTGCTCGCCGGCGTCGGCGTGGGAATGGCGCTTGGCGGAGCGCTCGTCGAGTACTGGCGCTCGCCGGCGGCGTTCTGTGCGGGCGCAGCGGCAGCGATCGCGGCCGCCGGTGGCGCCTACCTCCTGCGAGAAAACTAAGCGGCGAGCCGTTCGTGCATGCGCCCGCGGCGCGCGTCGAGCGCCGAAGGCGCGTGCGCGCCAAGCTTTTCAAACAGCTCGTCGTGGGATTTGAGCTCGTCCTGCCAGGCTGATAAGTCGATGCGGCTCAGCTCGGCGTATTGCGCCGACGTCAGCTTGGTTTCCAGGCCGTGCCAGTTGAGATCCTCGAAGCGCGGCATGATGCCAAGCGGCGTCTCGACGCCGCGCGCGCGCGCTTGGCAGCGCTCGACGATCCACTGCAGCACGCGCATGTTCTCGCCGAAACCGGGCCAGATGAAGCGCCCTTGAGCGTCGCGTCGGAACCAATTGACCCTGAAGATGCGCGGCGGCTGCTTTGCCGCACGTCCCATCTTGAGCCAGTGGGCGAAGTAGTCACCCATGTTGTAGCCACAAAAGGCGAGCATCGCCATCGGATCACGACGCACCACGCCGACCTTGCCGGTGATGGCGGCGGTCGTCTCCGAGCCGAGCGTGGCAGCCATGTACACGCCATCTTCCCAAGTCGGCGCCTCGACCACGAGCGGCACTGTCGATGAGCGCCGGCCGCCGAAGACGAACGCCGCGATCGGCACGCCTTGCGGGTCTTCCCACTTGGCGTCGAGCGATGGGCATTGCGCCGCCGGCACCGTGAACCGCGCGTTCGGGTGTGCCGCGAGGCGACCCTTCTTGCCGTCTTCCGGGGTCCATGGCCGGCCCTGCCAATCGGTAAGCTCAGCCGGCGGCTCGCTCGTCATTCCTTCCCACCAGACGTCGCCTTGCGGCGTGAGCGCCACGTTGGTGAAGATGACGTTCTCGCGCAGCATCTTCATGGCGTTCGGATTGGTGTGCTCGGAAGTGCCCGGCGCCACGCCGAAAAGTCCGTACTCGGGATTGATGGCGCGAAGGCGTCCGTCGGGGCCCGGCTTGATCCAGGCGATGTCTTCGCCGACCGTCGTGACCTTCCATCCCTTGAACGCCGGCGGCGGGATCAGCATGGCGAGGTTCGTCTTGCCGCAGGCCGATGGGAAAGCGGCTGCGATATAGCTCTTCTCGCCCGAAGGTGCCTCGACGCCGAGGATCAGCATGTGCTCCGCGAGCCAGCCTTCGTCGCGCGCCATCACCGAGGCGATGCGCAGCGCGAGGCATTTCTTCCCGAGAAGCGCGTTGCCGCCGTAGCCCGAGCCAAAGGACCAGATCTCCCGCGTCTCGGGGAAATGCACGATCCACTTCTCTTTCTCGTTGCACGGCCAGGCGACATCCGCTTCACCAGGCTCGAGTGGCGCGCCGACCGAGTGCACGCACGGCACGAACTTGCCTTGCTCGCCGAGCCAGTCGACCACCGCGCGACCCATGCGCGTCATGACGCGCATGCTCACGGCGACGTACGCCGAATCGGTGACTTCGACGCCGATTTGCGCGATCGGCGAGCCGATGGGCCCCATGGAGAAAGGCACGACATACATCGTGCGTCCGCGCATGCAGCCGTCGAACAGACGCTCGAGTTTGCGGCGCATTTCGCCCGGGTCGACCCAATTGTTGGTCGGTCCCGCGTCCTCCTC
>VBCM01000107.1 GCA_005883675.1 Betaproteobacteria bacterium | reverse complement strand
CGATGCGCCGCGCCGGCGCCGCTGCGCGCCAGATGCTCGTGCAGGCGGCGGCCGCCGCGTGGGGCGTGCCGGTGAACGAGGTGCAAGCGGTTAACCACGAGGTTCTGCATCGAGCGACCAACCGAAAGCTCGGCTATGGCGAGCTCGCGGAGGCCGCGTCGCGCTTGAGCGTGCCGCTGCGTGCATCGCTGCAGCTGAAGAAGCCCGACCAATTCCGCTATATCGGCAAGGGCGAGGTGCGGCTCATCGACGGTCCGGATATCGTCACCGGCCGCGCCGCCTACGGCATCGATGCGCTGCTCGATGGCATGTTGTTCGCCGTGATCGCGCGCCCGCCGGTGTACGGCGGCAAGGTCGCCTCCTACGACGCGCAGGAAGCGCTCAAGGTGCCGGGCGTCGTCAAGGTGGTCGAGATCCCGGGTACGCCACCGCCCTCGGAGTTCCATCCGCTCGGCGGCGTCGCGGTGATCGCGCAAAACACCTGGGCCGCGATCCAGGGCCGCAAAGCGCTGAAGATCAACTGGGACGACGGCGCCAACGCCGCCTACGATTCGCAGGCCTATCGCGCGGCGATGGAGCAGGCAGCACGCGCGCCCGGCGAGCTGGTGCGCACCCAGGGCGACGTCGACGCCGCGCTGAAAGGCGCGGCGCGCCGCATCGAGGCCGAGTACTACATCCCCCACATGGCGCAGGCGCCGATGGAGCCGATGTCGGCGACCGCGCGCCTTGCCGATGGTCGCTGCGAGGTCTGGACGTCCGTGCAGGCGCCCCAAGTCTCGCGGCAGCGAGTCGCGGAGCATCTGAAGCTGCCGTTCGACAGCGTCACCGTGCATGTCAACTTGCTGGGCGGCGGCTTTGGCCGCAAGTCAAAGCCGGATTATGTCGTCGAGGCGGCGCTTCTTTCGCAGGCGATGAATGGCGCGCCGGTGAAGCTCACGTGGACGCGCGAGGACGATATCCAGCACGGCTACTACCACACGGTTTCGGTCGAGCGTCTGGAAGCGGGTCTCGACGAGAGCGGCAAGCCCGTCGCGTGGCTGCATCGCAGCGTCGCGCCGAGCATCCGCTCGATTTTCGGACCCGATCCGCAGCATGAGCAGCCGTTCGAGCGCGGCATGGGCCTCAACCTGCCGTTCGCGATTGCGAACCTGCGCATCGAGAACCCGGCGGCGGACGCGCGTGTGCGCATCGGCTGGTACCGCTCGGTCTCGAACATCCCGCACGCGTTCGCGATCCAGTCGTTCGTCGCCGAGCTCGCCGCCGCCGCTGGACGTGACCCGAAGGATTACCTGCTCGAGCTGATCGGGCCGCCGCGGCGCATCGATCCGCGCACGATCAACGACAGCTGGAATTACACCGAGTCGCCGGAGCTCTATCCGGTCGATACCGGCAGGTTGCGCCGGGTGATCGAGACCGCCGCCAAGCAGGCCGGCTGGGGCAAGAAGCTCGCCGCCGGACAAGGCATGGGAATCGCCGGGCACTACAGCTTCGTCACGTACGTCGCCGCTGTGGTGCAGGTCGAGGTGAACGCGAAGGGCGAGATCGCGATCCCGCAGGTCGATATCGCGATGGACAGCGGCGCGCAGGTAAACCCCGAGCGCGTGCGCGCCCAGGTGGAAGGCGCGGTGGTGATGGGCGCCGGCAACGCGCTCCTCTCGGAGATCAGCTTCAAGAACGGGCGCGCCGAGCAGAGCAACTTCCACGACTACCAGGTGGCGCGCATGAATGTCGCGCCGCGCCTGATCCGCGTGCATCTCATCGGCTCGGACTACGAGCAGCCCCTCGGCGGCGTGGGCGAGCCCGGCGTGCCGCCGATCGCGCCGGCGCTCGCCAACGCGATCTTCGCCGCGACGGGCAAGCGCATCCGCCAGCTGCCGATCCGCGACCAGCTCGCCGCGCGCGAGCCTCAGGCGTCGGCGAGCGCTACGACAAAGTAAGGCGCGAAATTCGTCACGGCAAGGTTGAGCATTTCTCAAGCGAGAGATGACGAATCATCGTTTGTGCGCCGCGCCGAGCCGTTCTAGGTTGATGCCCAACGGACGAGGTGCACAACATGAAGAACAACGAGCAGTTGTCGCCTTTTGGCGACGCATCGGATTCACAGCGCCGTAACGTCGGCCGGCAAGACTCCGATGCGCATATGCACTGGCCGGTCACCGAACTGTCGCTCATGCACCGCGCGGGCCTGCTGCGCCATTTCCTCGAGCTCGACGTGCATGACCGGCGGCGGCGCTTCGGCGCCGCGCCGAGCGACACCGCGGTGCGGGCCTACGTAGCGCGCATCCACTTCGAGCGCGACACCCTGTTCGGCGTCTTCGATGAGGAGCTGCAAATCATCGGCGTCGCACACCTCGCTCGCGCCAGCGAACACGCTGAGCTCGGCGTCTCGGTGCGCCGCGAGCACCGCAACCGCGGCGTCGGCGGTGCGCTCCTCAGGCGCGCGGTACTGCGCGCCCGCAATTGGGGCGTGCGCGCGCTCTTCATGCATTGCCTGCGGGAGAACGAAACCATGATGCACATTGCGCGCAAGCAGGGCATGCGCATCGTGACCGAGCAGGGCGAGGCGCAGGCCTGGCTCGCGCTGCCGCGGGCGGACGCATCGAGCCACTTCGGCGAAGTGTTCGCGCAGCGCGTGGCGCTGTTCGACTATGCGCTGAAGAGCCAGGTCGCCGGCGCGCGGCGTCTCGTCGCCGGTTTGAAGTTTTCTCAAGCGAGAGATGATCAATGATCGTTTGTCCCGCAGGCGCGGCGCGCCTATCGTGCATCGTGGCCTACAAGTTCCCGACGTTCGACGAGATGCGCGCCATCGAGCTCGCCGCGCGACGCGCGCGCAATAGAGAGCTCGCGCGCCTCGCCCGTCTCGCGCTCGCCGGCATTGTGTCGCTGCGCAAGCGCCTCGCGTCCGGCTTTGGCGCCAAGGGGATGCGCCATGCTTAATGCGCCGTTCTGGCAGGTGGCGGCGCTGAGCGCCGCGTGGCGGCGGCTTCTAGAGATGGCACGACACCCGCTGCCGCCGTCCCCGGGGTACGAAACGCTGCGCGGCTGGTAGCCCCGCCCGACCGAGGTACCATCGGCCTCCGGGAGGAGGTCGATGCGGCTGCTGCTCGTCGAAGACAATCTGTCGCTCGCGGACTGGCTGTCGCGGGCGCTGCGCGATAACCGCTTCACTGTCGATTGCGCCCATGACGGCGCACAGGCCGATCACCTGCTGCGCACGCAGGCCTACGACCTGATGATCCTCGATCTCTCGCTGCCCAAGCTCGACGGCCGCGAGGTGCTGCGGCGCATGCGCGCGCGGGGCAGCAACGTCCCGGTCCTGATCCTGACGGCGGCAAACACCGTCCAGGGACGTATCCAGGGCCTCAACCAGGGCGCGGACGATTACGTGGCGAAGCCCTTCGACGTGAACGAGCTCGACGCGCGCATCCGCGCCATCCTGCGCCGCACGCACCAAAGCGCGAATCCGATCGTCGACTGCGGCTCGCTGCGCTACGACAGCAACACGCGGCTTTTCTCGATCTCCGAGAAGCCGCTCTCCCTGCCGCCGCGCGAGCATGCGGTGCTCGAAACGCTGATGCTCAAGCAGGGCAAGACCGTGAGCAAGCAGGCCATCGCCGCCAGCCTGTTCGCCGCGACCGATACCACGGATCCCGGCGCGATCGAGATCTACGTGTCGCGCCTGCGCAAGAAGCTCGAGCCGAGCGACGCCGCGCTCGTCACGCTGCGCGGCCTCGGGTACCTCCTCAAGCGCCGCAGTGCGTAAGAGCCTGCGGCTGCAGCTTCTCGCGTGGCTGCTCGTGCCGCTGCCGCTCCTCGTGCTGTTGAACACCTGGCTCTCGTTTCGCCATGCGTCGCACACTGCGACCACCGTGCAGGACCGTATGCTCCTCGGCGGGCTGCGCATCATCGCCGAGCAGACGTACTACCGTGCGGGCGAGCTGCACGTCGAAGTGCCGCCCGCGGCGCTCGAGCTCTTCGAGTCGGCGAGCGACGATCGCGTGTACTACCGCGTCGTCTCGCCGCGCGGGACGCTGCTGCTTGGCTACCCCGAGCTTGCGTCGCCGGGCGGCTCGCTGCACGCCGAGGAGTTCACGCACTTCGACGCCACGATGCGTGGCGAGCCGGTGCGCGTGGCGGCGCTCGCGCATCCGCTGATCGGCGCGTCCGAGCCGCAGACCGTGCTCATCGAAATGGCGCAGACGCTGCGCGCGAAGCGCGAGCTTGCGGCGCAGATCTGGTGGCAGGCGATCCAGTACCAGCTCATCGTGCTCGCGCTCGCGGTTGTCCTCGTATGGCTCGGCTTGCGCTTCGGCCTCGCGCCGCTCATGCGACTGCGCGAGGCGGTGCGCGAGCGCCGACCCGGGGCGCTCGAGCCGCTTGACACCGCCGCCGTGCCACAGGAGCTCGAGCCGCTCGTAGAGGCTTTGAACGAGTACGTGCGGCGCCTCGACCGGCACATGGCCGAGCATGGACGCTTCGTGGCGTATGCCTCGCATCAGCTGCGCACGGCGCTCACCGTCCTCAATACGCAGCTCAGCTACGCGCTGCGCAGCGTCGATGCCGGCGTGCGCGAAGAAGCGCTGCAGGCCATGCGCGAAGGGGTGCGCAACGCGATCCGGCTCGTCAACCAGCTCCTTACGCTCTTCGTCGCCGAGGCGGCGCGGCAGAGCGGCCCGCGGGAGGCGCAGGCGGACTTAGCCGAGGTGGTGAAGCAGGTGCTCGAGGAGCTCGCGCCCGCCGCGCAGGCGAAGTCGATCGATCTCGGCTACGAGCAGCGCGGCGGCGGTGCGCTGGTGCGCGGCGGCGCCGCGATGCTGCACGAGCTCGTCTCGAACCTCGTCGACAACGCGATCCGCTATACGCCGGCGGGCGGCGTCGTCACCGCGGTGCTCGAGGGGGCCGAAGAGCAAGTGACGCTGCGTATCGAGGACAACGGGCCCGGCATCCCGGTCGAGGAGCGCGAGCGCGTGTTCGAGCGCTTCTACCGCCTGCATGAAGCCGCCGCGAGCGGCGGCTGCGGGCTCGGCCTGCCGATCGTGCGCGAGATCGCGGCAGCGAGCGGCGCGCGGGTTGCGCTCTCGCAGCCGCCGGGCGGCGGCCTCGCGGTCTCGGTGGTGTTCGGCTAGCGGCTCTTCGGTTCCGCGACCGCGTCGACGAATTGCAGCGTGTAGGTCTTCGCGAGGTCGACGTCCATGTACTGCACGTTGCGATCAATGGCGCTCATTACCTTGAGCACCGTGGCTGGACCCGAGCCGGGCATGCGTCCGTCCGGCGTAAACATCGGCTTCGCCGCGGCGATCGCCTTTACGTAGAGCTCGCGATCGCCGGCGTCGTACTCCGCCGGCATGACGCGGGCGACCTCCTCGGCGTCGTGCTGCTGGATGTAGGCAAGCGCGCCGACGAGCGCGCTCACCACGCGCTGCACTTTCTGCCGGTTGCGCTCGACCCAGGCATTGCGCATGTAGAGGCAGGCGGAGGGATACAGGCCGCCGAGCGCCGCCATCGTGTCCTGCGGCGTGCGCAGGTCGACGAGGATCCTCGCCTCGGCGCTCTTCAGCAGGCGCGACACGGTGGGCTCGGTGGTCATGCCGGCGTCGATGCGGCCCGCGCGCAGGGCGGCGATGAAGCGATCGCCGGCGCCGACGGGAACAAGCGTCACGTCGTTGCGTCCGAGGCCATGCGCGAGCGCGAGATATTGCGTGAGGAAGCTGGTCGAGGCGCCAAGCCCCGTGACGCCCACGGTGCGGCCCTTGAGCGCGGCGACCGAGCGCACCGCGTGCGCGCTGCGCGCGCCGACCACCAGCGCCTCGCCGGTCGACACGGCGAACTGCACCACGGACTGCACGAGCTTGCCCTTCGCCTGCAGCGCGATCGTGTGATCGTAGAAGCCGACCACGCCATCCACCGCGCCCGAGAGCAACGCGTCGCGCGCCTCGACGCCCGCACTTTCGCTGCGTAGTTCCACGTCGATGTCGGCGGCGCGGAAAAGCCCGAGCTGCTCGGCGAGCTTCGCCGGCAGGTAGACCACCTTGTCGCTGCCGCCGATCGTGATGACGAGCCGCTCGCGCGCCTGCGCGAGCGCCACGAAAAGCAGGCCTAGCGCGATGATCAGAATCTTCGACATGGCGGTCCCCGCCCCATTTTAGGCAGCGGCAGCTTTCGGGCGGCTTTCATGCGGCGCGCGCGTGGCGTGACGCCAACGCCGCCGCGCATTGAAAGCGCTTAGAAAGCCAGCGCCTCTTATGGTCCGCGCGCCACGTCCATCGGGGACGTTCACTTCGTAGAGGGGGAGAATCAATGAAGCGTCTATCGCATCGCGCCGTCCTGGGCGCGCTTGCCGCGCTCGCGGCCAACGCAGCTCTGGCGCAAACGCAGGGGGAAGCCAACGTGTTGCGCGAGGTATCGGCAAGGCGCGACGGCATCGCCATGCACCGGCCGGGTCTCGATCTCGCGCTGTACGGGCTTCTCGACCTGACGTTCGTCTCGCAGAGCAACGCCGATGCGGCCGGCCATCGCGAGAGCAATTTCCAGACGCCGTGGTTCAGCGGCGCGCGCTGGGGAATCATCGGCTCGCGCAACCTGCCCGACGGCGCGCCGTCGCTCATCTTCAAGCTCGAGGGCGAATACGTCGTCTCCACCGGCAACATGGACACGCCGGGCACGATCTTCAACCGCGACGCCTGGGTCGGCTTCTACAGCGACGCCTGGGGCAAGCTGACGATGGGCCGCCAGAACACGCTCGCGCGCGACTTCGCCGGCAACTGGGGCGATCCGTACACGGCGGACGGCCAGGTGACGTACGAGGAGCGCGGCTGGACCAATACCAACAACTTCAAGCAGCTCATCAACTACGCGGCGAGCCCGAGCGGCACGCGCTGGGACCGGGGCGTGGTCTACAAGAAGGACTTCGGCGGCAAGTTCATGCTCGGCGTCGGCCACCAGTTCCAGAGCCCGGGCGCCGGCAACGACCCGGTGCCGGGACAGGACAACCGCAATACCTCCAACGCGATCGGCCTTGCGTGGAACGGCGGCCTGGTGAACGCCTCGGGCTACTACAACCGCTCTGACGTCTTCGGCTTCAAGCACAAGTCCTTCGGGCTCGGCGGCGACGTGGGCATCGGGCCGATGGTGCGCGTCTTCGGCGGCTGGTTCCATTACACCGCCGAGCAACCCGCGGCCTTCGGCGAGCGCAAGGACAACGCCTGGACCTTATCGGCGCGGTTCGCGCCCGGCGGCAAGCTCGACTACGAGGCGGGCTACGCGCACTTCAAGGCGGACAACGCCGGCGCGCAAACCGTAGGCGGCGTTCCGAACATCATGCGCAATCCGTACGCCAATACCACCAGCATCACGAGCGTGCAGAGCGGCACCAAAGGCACGATCTACGGCTCGGTGTTCTACCACTTCGATCGCAGCACCGAGGTCTATGTGGTCGCCGACCGCATGAAGCTCAAGGACGGCTGGAGAGACCCGCGGTCGTTCGGCCTGCCTGACCAGAACGAGTTCGGCGTCGGCATCCGCACACGGTTCTGACATGAAAAAGCTGCTCTCTGGTGCAGCGCTCGTGCTCGCCGCGCTTGCGGCGGGCACGAGCCTTTCTCAGAACTATCCGACGAAGCCGGTACGCATCATCGCGCCGTTCGCGCCCGGCGGCGGCACGGACTTCATCGCGCGGCTGCTCGCGCAGAAGCTCACCGAGCGGCTCGGCCAGCAGGTGATCGTCGAGAACAAGCCGGGCGCCGGCGGCAACCTCGGCGCCGAGTTCGCGGTCAAGTCGCCGCCCGATGGCTACACGCTTTTGCTGATCGCTGGCAGCTATACCGTCAACCCGAGCCTCTACAAGCTCTCGTTCGATCCGGTGACCGACATCTCGCCGATCGTGCAGCTCTCGCAGGGGCCGTTCGTCGTGGCGGTGCATCCGTCCGTGCAGGCGAAGACGCTGCCGGAGCTGATCGACTATGCGCGCAAGGAGCCGGACAAGTTCTCGTACGCTTCAGCCGGCTCGGGGAGCATCACGCATCTTGCGAGCGAGCTCTTCCTCGAGATGGCGAAGATCAGGATGGTGCACGTGCCTTACAAGGGCACGGGCCCCGCGCTCAACGACACCATCGCGGGCAATACGCAGGTGATCTTCGGCAGCGTGGCGACGACGTTGCAGTTCATTAAGTCCGGCCGCCTGCGCGGCCTTGCCGTCACCACAGCTCAGCGCATAGCGGCGGCGCCGGAACTGCCGACGGTCGCCGAGGCCGGCGTGCCGGGCTACCAGGTCGTGCTCTGGCACGGGCTCGTCGCTCCGAAAGGCATCCCGGCGCCGATCGTGCAGCGGCTAAACCAGGCGGCGAACGACGCGCTGAAGGGCAAGGATGTCGCCGATGTCCTCGCGAGCGACGGCGTGACGCCGGCCGGCGGATCGCCGGATCAATTTCGCGAGGTGATCCGCAACGACATCGCGCGCTGGAGCGACGTCGTCAAGAAGGCGAACATCAAGATCGACTGATCGCAGCGCGGCGCGCTACGCGGTTCGCCGGACGAGCGGATGTATCGCGGCGCTCGGCGCGTCTGCTACCGGCGCTGAGTCGGCCGCTCGCTGCCGCAGGCGCGCGCGCCGTTCGGCGTTGCGCCGTGCGTCGAAGCCGTAGCGCTGCCAGGTCGCCTGGATGTCGGTCGCGTCGGCGGGCACGTACCTGAAGCGCGGATCGAGCAGACCCATCGGTTTCACTCCGGGTGATGCCCCGGTGAGGGCCAAGCACATTCCACGCCGAGCGCCACGCCGCGGTAGGGATCGCGGAGCAGCGGCGCGATCTTGCGCACCGGGCGCTGCGTCCAGGCGAGCACGCTCGCGAGCAGTGCAGAAAAAAGGCGGCCTTCCCGCCTCAGAGAAGGGGAGGAGGAGAACCCTGAGGTTTGGTGGGAAGGCCGCATGACCCATCGTCGCCCGGGCAGGTAGCGGCACTATTTCCACTCGCCGGCCGATTGTTACGGTTGAAAGAAACTACGGCGCGATTTGCCTCGGGCGCTTGAGCGCCACCACGGCGAGGAGCGCGACCGCGAGGAAGAGCGCGCCCAGCACGATGATGGCAAGGTCGCCGAGCGGCCAGGCGACGCCCAGGCCTTCACCGGTCCAGAAGACGCCGAAGGCCGAGAGCATGACGCCGACCGCGAACTTGAGCTGGTTCTCCGGCACGCGTGCGAGCGGCCGGCGCAGCGCGAGCCCGAGGACGGTGACGAGCGCGCAGGCGGCGACGGCGCCGACGCTCGCGGCGAAGAGCAGGCCGCGACCGGCGCCGACGGCGACGACGATGAAGGCGACCTCCAGGCCCTCGAGCAGCACCGCCTTGAAGCTCGCGAGTCCGGCGAGCCAGTCGAGCCGCGATTCATGGCGGCGCAGCTCCGCGCTGCCCGCAGTGAACGCCGCCGTCTCGTCATGCAATGCGATGACGCCTGCGGCGCGCAGGATCGCCTTGCGCAGCCAGCGCACGCCGAAAACGAGGAGCGAGACGCCCACGCCGAGCTGCAGCCATTCGATCGGAATGCGCTCGAGCAGCGGCCCGGCCGCGACGACGATGATGGCGAGCAACGCGAGCGCGGCAGCCGCGCCGAGCGCGGCCACGCGCCAGCTGCGTACCGCCGCGGCGGCGAGCACGATGGTGAAAGCTTCGACCGCCTCGACGAGCGAGGCGAGGAAAGCGGCCGAGACGGCGGCCGCCGCACCGAGCGGTAGGGCGATCATGGGTCCTTAGTATGCCTGCGCGCGGCGCGGCGCATTACAGCTGCAATCCCGCCTATACCGACCGGTATAGCTGCCTCAGAACGTTCTGAACGCTACCGTGTCTACCGATTAGACAGATCTGTCTATGACCATGCCCTCATCCCGATCCGTGCCCAGCCGCTCGGGCGATCCGCGGGAGCGCATCGAGCGCACCGCCTACGAGCTCTTCTCGCGGCACGGCACGCGCGCCATCGGCGTCGACACGCTCGCCGGCCGCGCCGGCGTCGCCAAGATGACGCTCTACAAGCACTATCGCTCGAAGGACGACTTGGTGCTCGCTTTTCTGCGCCGGCGCGAAGAGCTCTGGACCCGCACCTGGCTGCAGAACGCCGTGCGGGACCGCTCGCGCAAGCCCGCAGCGCGGCTGCTCGGCATCTTCGAGCTCTTCGACAGCTGGTTTCGCAAGCCGGATTACGAGGGCTGCGCATTCCTGAAGGTGCTGCTCGAGCAGAGCGACCCGCAGCACCCGGTGCGCACAGCGGTGCGCGGCCATTTACAGGCGATCCGGTCGCTCCTCGTCGAGCTCGCCGCCGAGGCGGGCGCGCGCCATCCGGCGCGCCTTGCCCAGCAATGGCAGATGCTGATGATGGGCTGCATCGTCGCCGCCTACGCGGGCGAGCGCAATGCCGCGCGCGAGGCGCGCAAAGCGGGTGCCTTCCTGCTGCGGGCCGAGGGCCTGCGCGCATGAGCGCTGCGACGGCTGCACGGGAGAGGCTGGGCCCGTTCCTCGACAGCCAACGCCGGGTGCTCGAGCACATCGCGGACGGCGCGCCACTCGAGGAGGTGCTGCTCACGCTCGTCCGACTCATCGAGGAGCAGTCCGATGACATGCGCTGCGCCGTACTGCTCGCCGATGCCGCCCAGACGCGGCTTCGCTTCGTCGCCGCGCCCAACATTCCGCAGGACTATCGCGCCGGCATCGAGCCGTTCCTGCTGATCGCGCCGAACATGGGCTCCTGCGGCACGGCCGCTTACCTGAAGCAGCCCGTGTATACGCGCGACACGGCGAGCGATCCGCTGTGGGAAAACTGCGGCGAGATCGCGGTGCGCAACGGCCTACGCGCCATCTGGTCGACGCCCATCCTCGCCGACGACAACCGCGTGCTCGGCACCTTCGCCATGTACTACGACGAGCCGCGCCTGCCCGCGGAGGAGCACCTGCAGCTCATCGACATGGCGGTGCAGATGGCGCGCGTCGCGATCGAGGCGAAGGCGGACGACGAGATCCTGCGCACGATCTTCGACCATTCGCCCGGCGCGATGCTGATCAGCGATCTTGCGGGCGCGATCGTACGAGCGAACCACGCCTTTGCGCAGCCGCTCGGCTACGCGCCGGGCGATCTACATGGCAAGTCGCTCGCCGAGATCACCGAGGGCGACGACAGCGAGGCGCTTGTGAAAGAGCTGCTGGCGAGCACCACGGAGGTGTCGAGCGACCGCCGGTACCGCGCACGCGATGGCCGGGTGCTCTGGGCGCGCGAGCGCTCGGCGCTGCGCCACGATGCATCGAGCGGCGAGCCGCGCTATGTGCTGACGCACGTCGAGAAGCTGAGCGAGCTTGCCGACGACCCGCTCGAGCGCCTCAGCCGGCGCGAGCGGCAGGTGCTCGAGCGGGTGGTCGCCGGCAGAACGAGCAAAGAGATCGCGGCGCAGCTGCGCATTTCCGCGGGCAGCGTCGACACCTACCGCAGCCGCATTGCGCTCAAGCTCGGCATCGGCGACCTGCCGGCGCTCGTGCGCTTCGCCATCCGCCACGGCATCACGAGCGTGTAGCGGTTCGCTGTACGGATTTCCGTACAGCGGCCGTATGGCCCGCACGCGCCAGTACATATTTCAGGACAGACACCGCCAGCGATCCCCGCTATCGTGCGCACGGTCGGCGACCGCCGGGGTGGCGGTTCATCAGTGCGCGATGAAAAAGAACACGAAAGCGACTCCGCTCGATGGCCTCAGTCCGCGCGAACGCCAGGTGCTGAAGCTCGTCGTCGAGGGCCGCACGAGCAAGGAGATCGCCGCCGCCATCGGCGTGAAACCCAGCACCATCGACACCTACCGCAGCCGCATCATGGCGAAGCTCGAAATAGGCGACCTCGCAAACCTCGTTCGTTTCGCCATTCGCCACGGGCTGATCAAGCCCTAAGGTGAAGGAACAGATCCGGATTCTTCAGGTCGAGGATAGCGCGGCCGACGCCGAGCTCATGGCACGGGCGCTGCGCAAGGCCGGCTACGACGTCGCCTGGACCCGCGTCGCCCGGGAAGCGGACTTCATCCGCGCCCTCGAGCCTGCGCCGGACGTGGTGCTCGCCGATTACCGCCTGCCCGGGTTCAGCGGGCTGCGCGCGCTCGAGCTGCTGAAGAGGCGCCATCCCGAGATTCCGCTGATCATCGTCTCGGGCACGATCGGCGAAGAGAAGGCAGTCGAGACGATTCGTCTGGGCGCCGACGATTACGTGTGGAAGGACCGCCTCGGCAGGCTGCCGACCGCGGTGCGCAACGCGGTGCTCGCCGCGCGCGAGCGCGCCGCGGGTCGCAAGACGCAAAGCGAGCTCGATGCGCTCGGCGAGCGGCTGAAATCCGTCGTCACCGCGCTGCCCGACGTGGTCTGGTCGATCGCCGTACCCTCGCGCGAGGTGCTCTACATCAGCCCCGCGGCAAGCGCGGTGTTCGGGCGCGAGCCGCGCGATTTCTACCAGGATCGCGATACCTGGATTTCGCTGGTGCATCCGGAGGACCGCCCGCGCGTCGTCGCAGCGCTTGAAACGCCGCTGCCGCGCGAGTACCAGTCCGAATATCGCATCGTGACGCCCTCGGGCGAAGTCCGCTGGATACAGGGCCGCGGGCGCTTCGTCACGGACGCCTCGGGCAAGGCGGGGCGCGCCGATGGCATCTCGCGCGACGTTACCGAGCTCGTTCGCCTCAGCGAGGCGCTGCGCGAGCGCGAGGCAGGTCTGCGCCATGCGCAGGTCATGGCAAAGCTCGCGCACGTGGTGACCGGCGACGACGGCGCGTTCGGCACATGGTCGGAAACGCTGCCGCAGCTCGCGGGCGTTGCGCCGGAAGAGCTGCCGCGAAGCACGCGCGATTGGCTGGAGCTCGTGCACGCCGCGGATCGCGCGCGCTTTCGCGCCACTTCGCTCGAGGCGGGCCGGACGCGGCGTCGCGCCGAGGTCGAATACCGCCTGCACCATGCCACGCGCGGCGTGATCCACGTTCGCCAGACCATGGAGCCGCTCGCCCCCGCCACCGAGGGTCCGCTTCGCTGGTTCAACACCTTGCAGGACATTACCGAATCCAAGCTCGCCGAGGAGCGCATCCAGCGCCTGAATCGCGTGTACGCGGTGCTGAGTGGCATCAATGGCGCGATCGTGCGCATCCGCGAGCAGCGCCAGCTCTTCGACGAGGCCTGTCGCGTGGCCGTCGAGGCCGGCCGCTTCGTGATGGCCTGGATCGGCCTCGTCGATGACGAGGCGGCGCTCGTGCGGCCGGTCGCCGCCCACGGCGAGCAGGTGCAGGCGTTTCTCGCCAATGCGCCGCTCGCCGTGCTCGAAAGCAAGCCCGGTGGCCGCGGCCTCGCCGGGCGCGCCATCCGCACCAAGTCGGTGATCGTTTCGAGCGACGTGAAGCACGATCCGCAGCACCTGATGCGCAAGGAGCTCGACGAGCGCGGCATCAATTCGCTCGCCATCCTGCCGCTCCTGGTCGACGGCGAAGCGCTCGGCGTGCTCGCGCTCTATGCGGCGGATGTCGGCTTTTTCGACGAGGAGGAGTTGCGCCTGCTGCGCGAGCTGGCGGGCGACGTCGCCTTCGCGCTCGATCACATCCGCAAGGCGCAGAAGCTCGACTACCTGTCCTATTACGACCCGCTCAGCGGGCTGCCCAACCGCACGCTGTTCCACGAGCGGCTGAAGCTGCAGCTCGAAGAGGCGGCGCGCAAGGGCGAGCGCGTGGCGCTGCAGATCCTCGACGTCGAGCGCTTCAAGAGCGTGAACGACACGCTCGGCCGCCAGGCCGGGGACGGAGTGCTGGTGGATCTCGCGAGACGCATTCAGCAGGGCGCACTACCGACGAGCTGGTTCGCGCGCCTGGAAGCCGATCACTTCGCCATCGTCATGCCGGGCGTGAGCGCCGGCGAGCAGGTGGCGCGGCGCACCGAGCAGCGCATGACTGAAGTATTCGGGGTGCCGTTCGAGATCGGCGAGGCGAAGCTGCGCCTCGCGGCGCGCGTCGGCATCGCGCTTTTCCCCGACGATGCTACGGACGCCGAAGCGCTTTTGCGCAATGCCGAGGCGGCGCTGAAGAAAGCGAAGGCCATCGGCGAGCGCTATCTCTTCTATACGCAGGAGATGACCGCGCGCATCGCCGAGAAGCTCGCGCTCGAGAACCGGCTTCGCCAGGCGCTCGAGAAGGACGAATTCGTGCTGCACTATCAGCCGAAGGTCGATATCGAGGCTCGCACCGTGATGGGCATGGAAGCGCTCATCCGCTGGCAGAGCCCCGAGCTCGGTCTCGTGCCGCCCCTGCAGTTCATCCCGCTGCTCGAGGAAACCGGCCTCATCCTGCCGGTCGGCGCCTGGGCGTTGCGCCGGGCGGCGCTCGACCACCGCGCCTGGGTCGAGGCCGGGCTGAAGCCGCCCAGGGTCGCGGTCAACGTCTCGGCGATCCAGTTGCGCCAGCGCGACTTCGTCGAGGCGGTCGAGCGCTCGGCCGCCGACGGCGTCTCGCCCCCCGCGATCGAGCTCGAGCTCACCGAGAGCCTGGTGATGGAGGACATCGAGGCGAGCATCGACAAGCTGACCGCGCTGCGGCGCCTCGGCATCGGCATCGCGATCGACGACTTCGGCACGGGCTACTCCTCGCTCTTCTACCTCGCGCGGTTGCCGGTGGAGGCGCTCAAGATCGACCGCTCGTTCGTCGCCACCATGGTGCAGGACCCGAGCACCATGACACTCGTGGAGACCATGATCTCGCTCGCCCATTCGCTGCGCCTCAAGGTGATCGCCGAAGGCGTGGAGACCGAGGAGCAGGCGACGATCCTGCGGCGGCTGCGCTGCGACCAGATGCAGGGCTATCTCTTCAGCCGGCCGATAGCCCGCGAGCAGATGGCCGCGCTGTTGGCGAGCGGCTCCGGCTTGTCGCGTCCGGCGTGAAGGCCCGCGTTCACGCCGGTTTCGGTGGCGGCGCACCGCAGCGCTCGCCTCGCCTGCGCGTCCTCATCGCCGACGACGAGCGCGACACCGTCCTAACGTTGACTCAGCTCCTGCGCGACGAGGGTCACTTGACGCGCGGGGTCTATCGCGGCGCGGAAGTGCTCGCTGCCATACAGGACTTCGATGCCGATGTGGTGCTTCTCGACCTCGCGATGCCGGACAGGAGCGGATGGGAGCTCGCGCGCGCAATTCGGGCCCAGTCCGGATACGAGCGCCCGGTGCTGATCGCAATCAGCGGCATTTACAGGCAGTCGGCCGATCGCATCCTGGGCGCGACGGGCGAGTTCGACTACTACGTGGCCAAGCCCTGCGATCCCGCCGCGCTGCTCGCGCTCCTTCGGGGCCCCTAGCCACTTTCGCGACTAAGCGCCGGGTATGCTGCCAGCGCCATGGCGAAATCGACGCCACGTCACTGATCCGTACGTGCGCAAGGCGCGAGAGCAGGGCTATCGCTCGCGCGCTGCGTACAAGCTCATCGAGCTCAACGAGCGCGAGAAAATTTTTCGCCCGGGCGCGATGGTGGTCGATCTGGGCGCGGCGCCCGGGAGCTGGTCGCAGGTGGCGGCGCAAAAGGTCAGCCCGGGCGGCAAGGTGATTGCTGTTGATCTCCTCGACATTGCCCCCATTTCAGGCGTGACGGTGATCCAGGGTGACTTTCGCGACGCAAAACTCATCGAGGCCCTCGGCGGCGCGAAGGCCGATGTCATTCTTTCCGATGTTGCGTCGAACCTGTCGGGCATAGCAAACGTCGACCAGGCGCGCGCCGCGGCTCTTGCCCACGCGGCGATGGATATGTGCCGAAAAGCCTTAAAGGGCGACGGAGTATTCGTGCTCAAGGCCTTCCACGGCGAGGCGTTCGACGAAGTATTGCAACGTTTGAAACGCGAATTCGGCAAAGTGAGCGTGCGAAAGCCCGGCGCCTCGCGCGGCGAGTCCCGGGAAACCTATGTGGTGGCGCGCTCATTTCGACATATTTGAGCGTAAGATGGACGGCTCGCTGCACCCGCAAAAAACAGGAGTAAGTCTTTGAACAACATGCTTAAGAACCTGGTCATCTGGCTCGTCATCGGGCTGGTGCTGATGACCGTGTTCAACCAGTTCAACAACCGCCAGACCGCCCAGGCGCCGATGGAGTATTCGCAGTTCCTGGAGGAGGTGAAGTCGGGCCGCATCTCCAAGGTGACGATCGAGGGCCGCCAGCTCAAGGCGCAGACGGTCGACGGCAAGCGGGTGACGAGCTACTCGCCGGGCGACATCTGGCTGGTGTCGGACCTGCTCAAGTACGGCGTGAAGATCGAGGCGAAGCCGGAGGAGGAGCCTTCGCTCCTCATGAACATCTTCGTCTCCTGGTTCCCGATGCTGCTCCTCATCGGCGTATGGATCTTCTTCATGCGCCAGATGCAGGGCGGCGGGCGCGGCGGCGCGTTCTCGTTCGGAAAGTCGCGCGCTCGGATGATGGATGAGTCGACGAACACCGTTACGTTTGCCGACGTCGCCGGCTGCGAGGAGGCCAAGGAGGAAGTGGCCGAGCTGGTCGATTTCCTGCGCGACCCGTCCAAGTTCCAGAAGCTCGGCGGGCGCATCCCGCGCGGTGTGCTGATGGTCGGCAATCCCGGCACCGGCAAGACGCTGCTCGCGCGCGCCATTGCTGGCGAGGCCAAGGTGCCGTTCTTCTCGATCTCGGGCTCGGACTTCGTCGAGATGTTCGTCGGCGTCGGCGCGGCGCGCGTGCGCGACATGTTCGAGCAGGCGAAAAAGCATGCGCCGTGCATCGTGTTCATCGATGAGATCGATGCGGTCGGCCGTCAGCGCGGCGCGGGCCTCGGCGGCGGCAACGATGAGCGCGAGCAGACGCTGAACCAGCTCCTCGTCGAGATGGACGGCTTCGAGGCGACCATGGGCGTGATCGTCATCGCCGCGACCAACCGGCCGGACGTGCTCGACCCGGCCCTTCTGCGTCCGGGCCGCTTCGACCGGCAGGTGGTGGTCCCGCTCCCCGACATCCGCGGCCGCGAGGAAATCCTCAAGGTGCATATGCGCAAGGTGCCGCTCGCGCCGGACGTCAAGGCGGACATCATCGCGCGCGGCACGCCCGGGTTCTCGGGCGCCGACCTCGCCAACCTGGTAAACGAAGCGGCGCTCTTCGCCGCGCGCGGCAACAAGCGCCTGGTCGAGATGGACGACTTCGAGCGCGCCAAGGACAAGATCATCATGGGCGCCGAGCGCCGCTCGATGGTGATGCCGGAAGAAGAGCGCAGGAACACCGCCTACCACGAGTCGGGCCACGCCATCGTCGCGCGCCTGCTGCCGAAGACCGACCCGGTGCACAAGGTGACCATCATCCCGCGCGGGCGCGCGCTCGGCGTGACGATGCAGCTGCCGACCGAGGACCGCTACAGCCAGGACCGCGATCGCCTGATGAACATGGTCGCGGTGCTCTTCGGCGGCCGCGTCGCCGAGGAGCTGTTCATGCACCAGATGACGACCGGCGCGTCGAACGACTTCGAGCGCGCCACCGAAATCGCGCGGCGCATGGTCACGCAATGGGGCATGTCGGACGAGCTCGGCACCATGGTGTACGGCGAGAACGAGGGCGAGATCTTCCTCGGCCGCTCGATCCAGACGCACAAGAACGTGTCGGAAGCGACCATGCAGAAGGTCGACGCCGAGATCCGCCGCATCATCGACATGCAGTACCGCCTGGCGAGGAAGCTGCTCGAAGACAACCGCGACAAGGTCGAGGCGATGGCCAAGGCGCTGCTCGAGTGGGAAACCATCGACGCCGACCAGATCGGCGACATCATGGCCGGCAAGCCGCCGCGGCCGCCGAAGCCCTCCGGCTCGCAGACCACCAAGCCGCCTGCCGGTGAAGGCGGCAGCACCGAGGGCGCTACCGCGCCTGCCGCGCCCGCCTGAATGTCGTTCCCGCGAAAGCGGGAACCCATGTTTTAAAAAATAAACGACGTTCCCCTAGAATCTGCCGCAGTGCTCCGCTGCGGCAGATTTTCATTCCGGCTCGATGAGCCGCTCATCATGGGCGTGGTGAACGTCACGCCCGATTCGTTTTCCGACGGTGGCCGCTACTTCGCGCCCTCCGCGGCGATCGCGCATGCGCGCGCGCTCGCCGTGGAGGGCGCGCAGCTCATCGACATCGGCGGCGAGTCGACGCGGCCGGGCGCCGCGCCGGTGTCGGAGGACGAGGAGCTCGCGCGCATCCTGCCGGTGCTCGAAGCGCTCGGCGACCTGTGCGTTTCGGTGGACACGCGGCGCCCGGCGGTCATGGAGGCGGCGCTCGATGCCGGCGCCTCGATGATCAACGACGTCCAGGCGCTGCAGGCGCCCGGCGCGCTCGGTGCGGTTCGCGAAGCGCAGTGCGCCGTCTGCCTCATGCACATGAAGGGCGAGCCGGCGACGATGCAACGCGAGCCGCACTACGATGATGTGATGCGCGAGGTGAAAGGTTTCTTGCAGGAACGGGTCGCGGCGGCCGTGGCGGCCGGGATCGCCCGCGAGCGCATCGTGGTGGACCCGGGCTTCGGCTTCGGCAAGACCGCTGCGCACAATCTCACGCTGCTAAAGCGCCTCGGGGAATTCGGCGAGCTCACCGTGCCCCTGCTCGTGGGACTGTCGCGCAAATCGACCATCGGCAAGCTCACCGGCCGCGCCTCCGGGGAGCGCCTCGCCGGCGGCCTCGCCATGGCGCTCATCGCCCTGCAAGGCGGCGCGACTATACTGCGCGTGCACGACGTGAAGGAGACCCGCGACCTGATCGCGGTCTGGCAAGCAGTGAGGGCGGCATGACGCGCAAATATTTCGGCACCGACGGCGTCCGCGGCACGGTAGGCGAAAGCCCCATGACGCCGGATTTCGTCCTGCGCCTCGGTTACGCCGCGGGCAGAGTGCTCTCGGGGCAGAGCAAGAACCCGGCAGTGCTGATCGGCAAGGACACCCGCATCTCGGGCTACATGATCGAATCGTCGCTCGAAGCCGGGTTTTCAGCCGCCGGCGTTGACGTGCACATGTGCGGCCCGATCCCGACGCCGGCAGTGGCGTATCTCACGCGCGCGCTGCGCCTCTCGGCGGGTGTGGTGATCAGCGCCTCGCACAATCCTTATCCCGACAACGGCATCAAGTTCTTCTCCGGCGACGGCTTCAAGCTGCCCGACGACACCGAGGCGGCGATCGAAGCGGAGATGGACCAGCCGATGCGCTGCAACCAGGCGGCCGAGCTCGGCAAGGTGTGGCGGCGCGAGGACGCGGGCGGGCGCTACATCGAGTTCTGCAAGTCGACCTTTCCGAACGAGCTGGATCTCAAGGGCTTGAAGATCGTCGTGGACGGGGCGCATGGCGCGGCATACAACATCGTGCCGCACGTCTTCCACGAGCTCGGCGCCGAGGTCGTGGCGATCGGCGTCAAGCCCGACGGCCTGAACATCAACGACGGCGTGGGCGCCACAAAGCCGACGGCGCTGCAGCGCGCCGTGGCCGAGCACGCCGCCGACCTCGGCATCGCGCTCGATGGCGATGGCGACCGCGTCGCGATGGTGGACGCCCAAGGCCAGGCCTACGACGGCGACCAGCTCATGTTCGTCATCGCGCGCCACAGGGTGCAATGCGGCGCGGCGAAGAAGGCGCTGAAAGGCGTCGCCGGCACGCTGATGACGAACCTGGCCTTCGAGAAGGCGATGACGCGCCTCGGCGTCGCCTTCGGTCGTGCACGCGTCGGCGACCGCTATGTGCTCGAGCTGATGCGCGAGAAAGGCTGGGAGCTCGGCGGCGAGAATTCCGGCCACGTCATCTGCCTCGACAAGCACACCACCGGCGACGGCATCGTCTCGGCGCTACAGGTGCTGCACGCGGTGCGCGAATCCGGCCGTACGCTCGCGGAGCTGACCACGGATCTCGTGATGTATCCGCAGGTGCTCCTCAACGTCGCCGTGCCCAAGGGTTTTGACTGGAAGAAACATTCGGCGATAAAGAGCGCGCAGGCGGACGCCGAGCGCTCGCTCAACGGCCGCGGCCGCGTGCTGCTGCGCCCCTCGGGCACCGAGCCCGTGCTGCGGGTGATGGTCGAGGGCGAGCCGCGCGAGGCGATCGAATCGGCGGCGCAGTCGATCGCCGCCGCCGTGAAGAGCGCCGCGCGCGTCTAAGCGAGGGCGACCCGACGGGTGCGCAGGCCGTCGACGCTCCAGGCGCCCGGACCCGCCGCGGCGAAGAAGAGGAACACGAAGCAGTAGAGCACCGCAAGCTCGCCGCGGTTGAGGAGCGGCAGCAGCACATAGCCCTGGCCGGCATGGCCGATGAAGTAGGCGAAGGCCATCTCGCCGCACATGATGAACGCCGCCGGCCGGGTGAAGAGGCCGAGGAGCAGCAGCACGCTGCCGACGAGTTCGATGATGCCGGCGAGGCCCATGAGCGAGAAAAGCTGCAGGTTGTCGAACGCCCCTACGTGCGGCGCGCCGAAGAGCTTCGCCGTGCCGTGCGCGATGAAGAGGTAGGCGGTGACGATGCGTAGCAACGCCTGCGCGCGGGGTGTCCAGGTGCTGTAGAAGGCGTGGTCGAGAGGCATGCCGGGTCTCCTGTGCGGATGCGAAGTATATTCAGCCGCGCCGCCGCTGCAGCCACACGGCGGCAGCAAAGAGGACGGCGGCGAGCGCGACGAGCTTCGCGCACGGCAGCGCGATATCGGAGCCGCTGCCTTGGCGCAGGAGCACGGCATGGAAGCCGTCGAGGGCCCAGGCCATCGGCGAAAGGCTGGCCACGGCCTGCATCGTGGCCGGCATCACGAAACGCGGCACCATGATGCCGCCGAGCGCGGCGGCGAGGATGTTGCCCACGCCGCCGATCACCGTCGCCTGCTCGAGCGTTCGCGCACACACGGCGACGAGCAGCCCCCAGGCGATCGCCGCGAGGCTGGTGCATGCCGCGACCGCGGCCAAGAGGTCCCAACGCGCGGGCAGCGAGAGCGCCTCGCCGCCGAGCCAGGGCACGAGTGTCAGGCCCGCCGCGAGCATGAGAATCGTCTGCAGCAGGTTGATGACAAAGAACGGGCCGATCTTGCCCACGAGCAGCAGCGAGAACGCCACCTGCTGGCTCCTCAAGCGCGCGGCCGTGCCGTCGCGGCGCTCGACGATGAAGAGCGCGGAGATCGGCAGCACGACGAAGAACATGCCGAAGATGAGCCACGCGGGCACGTTCTGCTGCACGGAGGAGGGCCGCGCCGGGCGCGGGCTGCCGATCACCTCGACCGACACGTTGGTCGCGCGCTTGAGATCGATGCCGAGCGCGGCGCCGAGGAGCCGTTCGCGGAACGCGAGGAGCTGCAGCGCGTCGAGCGCCGGGTCGGCAAGCACGGTCACCGGGCCCGTGCCGTCGTATTGCGCCGGCACCAGGACGACGAGGCCGATGCCGCCGCGCCGCAATTGCTCGCGCGCGTGGCGCTCGTCGGCCGGGGCGGGGACGGCGCGGAAGCCCTCGCCCGCAAGCCGCTCGCCAAGCTTCGGGCTCCCCAGCACGGCGAAATCGGTGACGCGAGCGCCCTCCTTGAACGCATCGGAGAGGGCGAGCGACATGATGACGATGAACGCCGCGGGCATGAGGAAAAGCACGGCGAGCCCATGCACATCGCGCGAGAGCGCAAGCCACTCCTTGGTCCACAGCGCGGTGAGGATGCGCAGCATCAGTCGCGCAGGCTGCGGTCGGTGAGCCGCATGAAGAGCTGCTCGAGATCGCGCTCGCCGTAGGCGATCGACAGGGGCTCGCACCCGGCGGCTTGCGCCGCCTGCAGCGCTTGCACGAGATCGGCGGGCGCGCCGAGGCGCAGCTCATAGCGCAGCGTGCCGTCTTCGCGCAGGTCGAAGCGGGCGCGCCACTGCGCCGCGAGCGCGGCCGGCAACGGCGCGCTCAGGCGCAGCGCGAGCGAGCGGGCGGAGTCCTGCAGCACTTCGGCGAGCGGGCCTGCGAGCAGCACGCGCCCATGATCGATGATCGCCACGCGGTCGCAGATCGCCTGCACCTCCTCCATGTAGTGGCTGGTGTAGACGACGATGCGATCGGGCGCGGCGAGCGCGCGGATTCTCTCGAGCAGGAAGGCGCGCGATTGCGCGTCGACGCCGACGGTCGGTTCATCGAGCAGCAGGACCTGGGGCTCGGTGAGTAGCCCGATGGCGAAGTTGAGCCGGCGCTTCAAGCCGCCGGAGAGCTCGCCCGCGCGGCGCTCGAGCACGGGCTCGAGCCGCGCAAACGCGCTCGCCGCCGCGACGCGCTCGGCGAGTCGCGCGGCGCCGAGCCCCTGCACGCCGCCGAAAAAGCGCAGGTTCTCGCGGCAGGTGAGCATCGGGTAGAACGCATGCTCCTGCGGCACGAGCCCGAGCGAGCGCGGCGCACGGCGGCGCGCCTCGGCGAGCGGCGCGCCGTCGAGCAGCATGTCGCCGCTCGCCCCGCGGAGCTGCCCGGCGATGAGCGAGATGAGTGTGGTCTTGCCGGCGCCGTTCGGCCCGAGGAGGCCGAAGACGCCGCCGCGCGGAATGTCGAGCGTGAGTCCCTGCAGCGCGGCGTCGTTCGCGCCCGGGTAGCGGAACGTCAAGTCGCGCAGGCTCAGAGCGCCCATGCGAGCCTCGCCTGGTTGAGATCTGCGAAGAAGCGCTGCTCGCGCGACGCGATGTCGCGCAGGCGCGCGGCGAGCGCCGGCGGCTCGAAGGCGATGCGCCGCTTGATCATCTTCGCGGCTGCGAAGGCGAACTGCTGCCACTCGTCGCCGATCTCGACGAGCCGCGCGGCGAGCGCCTCGAGCGGACCGTAGCCGGTCGTTGCGGCGAGCTCCTGGAGAAACGCGGCGTAGATGAAGCGGAAGCCCGCGCCGCCGGTGCCGATCTCCTCCTGCATGCGCACGATGTGGCCAATGTAGAGCTTGGCGGCACCATCGTCCTCGGCGCAGCCGAGCCGCTCCACCGCGCGCGCGAGCCAGCGGATGCCGCGCACGCCGACGAGCGGCAGCGGCGTGTGCAGCATGATGTGCGCGGTGCGCGCGAGCGCCCGGCGGCCGAGCGCGCGCCAATCGCCCGCCGGCGGCGGCCGGGTCAGGTAGTAGAGGCGCCCCTTCGGCGCCAGCACGCCTTTGGCAAAGCGTGCCTTCTGCAGATCCTGGCGCGCGCAGCGCACCGGCGTCTCGGCCACCGGATCGCTCACCAGGTATTCGTCTCCCTCGCGCCCATAGACGAGCAGGTTGTGCGCGTTGAAGTGAAAGCGCAGATCCGGCGGGATGTACGGCAGCCAGTAGATCGACGTCTGCAGGCCGACGACTTTGCCTTCGTCGAGGAGCGCGTCGAGGCGCGCCATCCCCGCGTCGGGCGAGCGGAACGTCTCGAAGCGCACGCCGAGGTCGAGGCCGCGGTCGAGCGCGCGCACGATCGCGCCGGGCGGCATGCGGTAGGCAATGAGCGGCAGGCCGTTCAAGCGGATGAAGGGGAGATACGCGAAGGCCAGCGCCGAGGCGAGGCCGAAAGCCATCGGCTCGGACAGCGCGAGACCGTGGTGCCGCAGTAGCGACGACATGACGCCGGACTCGCAATGCGACGCGTGCTGGTGCTGAAAGCGCATCAATCGACGCGCGCGAGCGCTTCCACGGCGATGCCGAGGGCCTCGGCGTAGCGGCGGCGCCAGCGAAGCGGCAGGCGCGCGAACACCTGCGGCCGCAGATGCCGGCGCAGGCGCCAGCGCCAGATGCCGACCGCGCCTGCGAGCATCGCGATGTCCATGCGCGCGCGATACATGTGGTACTCGAGCGGCGAGCGCGCCTCGCGCGCGCGGCGCTCGAGATCTTCCACCGCCTGGCGCGTGACGACCTCCTCGACTTCCCAGCCGCGCGACGGCACGACGCGCAGCTTCCCGTCCTCGCCTACGGCGTAGACCGCCTTGCGGTGGCCCGCGAGCGTGGCGTTGCCTTCCTGCGGCACGTCGCGCTCACGCATGCGCGGTGGCGCGCAGCGAGACGAAGGCGCTCGAGAAGCGCGCGCTTTCGGGCACGAAGGCGAGCAGCCGCTCGCCGTGGCGCACGCGGCCGCTCTTCACGAGCTCGTCCAGCATGAGATAAAAGGCCGCCGAGCCGGTGTTGCCTACCGTGGCGAGGTTGGTGAACCAGCGCTCCGGCGCGATGGGCAATCCCGCGCGCGCGAGGCCCTCGATGAGCTGCGGACGGAAATACTCCGAGGACATGTGGGGCAGGAACCAGCTCACTTCGTCGGCGCTGAGCGAGCGGCGGGCTTTCAGCCGCGCGAGCGGCTTCACCAGCGTGTAATCCGCGACGGCCTCGTTCAGCAGCCGCACGTCCTGCATGATGGCGAAGAGGTCCTGCCCCTCGCGCTCGTGCGCGGGAAACTGCGCCCAGCCGGCGAGGCTGCCGTCGGGCTGCTTCTTCGCGCCGAGGTACATGCACGCGGGGAGCTCGTGCGCATACGAGAACACTTCGATCCATTCGATGCGCAGGTTGAGTCCCGGACGCGGCGCGGGCTCGAGGAGCAGCGCGCCCGCGCCGTCGGAGAGCATCCAGCGCAGGAAGTCGCGGTCGAACGCGAGCTGCGGCTGCGCCTCCAGGGCGGCCACATCGTCGGCGCGCGCGCTGTCGTAGTTCTGCGAGCGTAGCGCAAGCGACGCCGTCTCCGAGCCGGTGGCGACCGCGTTGCGCGCGGCACCTGTCAGCACCGACATCCACGCGTACTTGAGCGCCGTGACGCCGGAGATGCACACCCCGGCGGTAGCGACCGCCTCGCAGAGCGACGCGCCAAGCTCGCCGTGCACCATCACGGCGTGGTTCGGCATCAACTGGTCCGGATTGGACGTGCCGCAGGCGAGGAGCGCCAGGTCCTCGAGCGCAAAGCCATCGCCGAGCAGGCCGCGCACCGCTTGCGCGGTCAGGCTGGCGTTGCTGTGGGTCGGCCGTCCCGTGGCCGGATCGATCGCGTAATAGCGTCGGCGGATGCCGTTCGAGCGTTGCACGACGCGCCGCGCGCGCGAGGGCCGCGGCCCGACCTGCCCGAGAATCGCTTCTACGGCGTCGTTCTCGACCGGCGCATTTGGCAGGCAGCTCGCGCTGCGCGTGATGTAGACGGCATTGCCCGTTTGCACGCTCAGCGTCTCCATAGCAGACGCTGGGCAAGGAGGCTCGGTGGCACCACCACCAGGATCATCGCCACGAGGTATGCGCAAAAGAGCGCGAGCAATGGCAGGCGGGTCCACGCGCCGGCGGGACCGGCGAGGCGGATGAGCCGCGCCCACACGGCGAAGGCGCGTCGGCCGGCGCGCTCGCTCAGGATCAGTCGCTTATCCACCGCCGCGGCGCCGACCCCGGCAAGCATCGATGCGGCAGTGCGCTCGCGGCCATCGCGCAGCGCGCCGAGCAGCGCGTGGCCGATGCGCCCGGCGTTGGCGATATCGCTCTCGGCGATGCCGGCGGGCGGCAAGCCGAACAGGCCGTCGCGCTTGCCGGTGAGGAGCCAGCGCGGCGTGGTGATGAAGCTCGCCAGCACGCCCGCGCGATCGGTGAAGACGACGTTGTCGCGCAGCACGCCGCCCGCGTCCCGGATCAGGCGCTGCACCGTCTCCTGCGCAACGAGCCACATATTGCGACACGCGATCACGGTTACCACCGGTCGATCGCGCAGCAGCGCGCGGCCCGCCTCGCTCTGCAGGAACGCGGCCGCCGGGCCTGCCGGCGCGAGATACCAGACCTGGTAGGCGAGGATGACGAGATCGAAGTGCTCGTCGGGCCGCACGGTAAGCGGCTCGAGCTCGGGCGGCTCCAAGAGCACGCTTTCCGGCATGGCGTCGAGGAAGCGCCAGAACGGCCATGGAAAGGGATAGGGGCACCGCGGTCGCAGCACCTCTTCGACCAGCTCGATGTCCTCGGCCCGCGCGAGCGGCGAGACGAGCTCATGCACCACGCGCGCGAGCTGGCCGGTCTGGGAAAAATGCACTACCAGAACGCGCTTCATCCCCTTGTGTACGGCCACCCCCCGGCGCGTTACCTGGACGCGCCTTTATGGCCGCAAGAATACCTGCATTCCGAGGCGCGGTGGCGCCTCAATTGCGCCGCTCAATGCCGTACCAGCGGCCGCGTGGCGGTCTCCGGCTGCAGCGTGACGTGGTCGATGCCGAAGCGCTCGTGCAGCCGCTGCTGCAGCTCGACGAGCGTGCGCTCCCATTGCCCGAGGCTGCGCACGACGACATGCGCGGAAAGCGCGGTGCGGCTGCCCGAGAGCGTCCAGACGTGCAGGTCGTGCACCGAGAGCACGCCGTCCACGCGCGCCATCTCGCCGCCGATCGCCTCCACCGACATGCCGCGCGGCACGCCCTCCATAAGCGCATGCAGGCTTTCGCGCAGCAGCCGCACGCTCGAGAACGCGATCAGCACGCAGATGGCGAGCGAGGCGAGGGGGTCGATGCGCGTCCAGCCGGTCAGCGCGATCACTGCGCCCGAAGCGAGCGCCGCGACCGAGCCCAGGACGTCGCCCAGCACGTGCAGCCGCGCGGCACGCGCGTTCATGTCGTGCACGTGCGGGGTGAGCCGGCGCATGACAAAGAGGTTGAGCGCGAGCCCGGCGGCGGCGATGAGCGCCGCGACGGCGCCCTGTACCGGCGCCGGCGCACGCAGGCGCACGATCGCCTCGTAGCCCAGCGCGACGATGATGACAAGCATCGCGCCGGCGTTGAGGAGCGCGGCCACGATCTCGGCGCGGCCAAGCCCGTACGAGTGCCGCGCCGACGGCGGCTGGCGCGCGATCCACGCGGCGAGCGCGCCGAGGCCGAGCGCCGCGCCATCGGTGAGCATGTGGCCGGCATCGGACAGCAGCGCGAGCGACCCCGTCCACCAGCCGCCGAGCGCCTCGACCACGCCGTAGGCGATCGTGGCGAGCGCCGCAACGGCGAGCGTCGCGCCGGCGCGCCGCTCATGGTGATGATGGTGGTGCTCGTGATGCTCAGCCACGCAGCGTCTCCAGGGCCTGCAATGCGGCCGGCGCGCTCTCGCCACGCCAGGCGACGATCTGGTCGGGCCGGATGAGGGCGAAGTCGGCGCCGTAAAGCTCGCGCAGCGCGAGGTCGTGCACGTTGACGATTTTTACATCGGGTGCAAGCTCGCGCGGGCTGTCAGCGAATGACAGCAATGTCCATTCGAAGCCGAAGAGGTCGTAGAGCGAGGTGCCGTCAGGCAGCCAGTAGTGCGGCGGCCGGCCACCCGGGCAGGCCGTGGGCGTATAGCTGTTCGCGGTCTCCGGCGGCGGCGTGGTCCCGTCGGTCATGATCGCGGGCGAGCCGTCATAGCGGCCGCCGAAGGTGATGCCCGGAATATTGAACTCCGCCCGCCCATGCGCAGCGAGATATTCGCCGGCGAGCTTTCGCGCCCCGGCGCCTGCCGGCGTATCGTCCTCGATCTCGGCGACCGGCTGGAAGTTGCCGAGCGAATCGGCGAAGCGCTTTGCGTACGTGGTGTTACGCACGGCGAGCGGCCTGCGCTCGATCTCGTAGGTCTCGAGCAGCCGCGGCGCGGCGCGCCTTTTCAGCACCGCCGCGAGCTTCCAGCCGAGATTCACCGCGTCCTCCACCGCCGTGTTGTAGCCGAGACCGCCGGTCGGTGTGAAGAGGTGAGCGGCGTCGCCGCCGATAAAGACGCGGCCCTCGGCGTAGCGCTCGGCGACGAGCGCATGGCCGGCGGTCCAGGTGTCGCGGGCGAGCACTTCGACCTCGAGCGCCGCCCCGATAGCCTGCTGCACCATCGCCGCCGCGGCGCGCTCATCGATGCGCTCCTCGTGCTCGTGCGGCTTGAGCTGCGTGTGGAAGGCGAACTCGCTCTTCCCGTCGATGGCCGGCATGAACGAGCGGCGCTCGGGATTGAAGCTGACGTTCATCCACGCTGGCGCATGCGGCACCGCCCGGTAGAACTGCGGCACGCGGCAGTACACCGCATACATGCGCCCGCCGACGAAGTCGCGCACCACGCCGGTCTCGCCGCTATAGCGCCAGCCCATCGCCTGGCGCACCAGGCTGCGCGCCCCATCGGCACCGATGAGGTACGCCGCGCGGATGGCGACCGGCCGATCGCCATTTACTGGCTCTGCTTGTGCTTCCACATGGTCGCCCTTGTCGGCGAAGCACGTGACGCGCCAGCCGTAATGCACGGCGGCGACGCGCTCGGCGTGACGCCGCAGCACCTGCTCGACGTACTTCTGCGCCACGCGGTGCGGCAGCTCGGCGGCGCTCCAGGAGCCGGAGAGCGTGCTCACCATCTGCCGCGCTTCGCGCGCCGAGGGCAGCCGGAAGCGCGCGAGCTCGTGGCGCGCGAAGCGCGTGAAGTAGGCGATGTCGGTCGGAAAGTCCGTCGGCAGGCCAAGCGCGCGGATCTCGTCGGCGAAGCCGAGGCGCCGGTAGAGCTCCATGGTGCGCGCCTGCGTGGCATTCGCCTGCGGATTGAATGCGGTGCCCGGCTTTTGGTCTAGCACGACGGTTGCGATGCCGCGCCGGCCAAGCTCGTTGGCGAGCATCAGCCCGCAAGGGCCGCCGCCGACGATCAGAACCTGGGTTTGCTCCGGGAGCACGCCCGGAGATTCTAGAGAGGAGCTGCCCAAGGGGCTTGCCGATCCCGGCGAGCTATCGGCGCTCGCTCGGCGATCGGACAATCCCTCGTGCGTTACGGACTATAACGCGGATTTGATGACGTGTCGGAGACAGCGCTTAGCCCCGGAGAGCTAATTCACCGGAAAAAGCTTGGAGGCGAAGGTTGGATTCGAACCAACGTGGACGGCATTGCAGACCGTAGCATCTCCCCACTCTGCCACTTCGCCCGGGTGCGCCGGATTTTCCGGCGCTTGTGTTAAGCGCAATGTGCGGGACGCATAGTGCGATGCGGTAAAATTCACGCGCATGGCACGCACCCGGCTGGTTGCCGGCAACTGGAAGATGCACGGCAGCCGGGAGACGATCCGCGCGCTATTGGACGCGATCGTGGCCGTCGTGGACGCGGCGGGCGCGCAATGCGCGATCTGTCCCCCTTTTCCGTATCTCGCCCAGGTTGCCGAGCGGCTGCGCGGTACGGCGATTGCGTGGGGGGCACAGAACGTAGCCGAGCACGCGCAGGGCGCCTACACCGGTGAAGTGTCGGCGGCGATGCTCGCCGAGTTCGGCTGTCGCTATGTGATCGTCGGGCATTCCGAGCGCCGCCAGCTCTACGGCGAGACGGACGCGCAGGTAGCGGCGAAATTCGCCGCCGCGCGCAAGGCGGGCCTCACACCCATCCTGTGCGTGGGCGAGACGCTCGCCGAGCGCGACGCCGGGCGAACCACGGAGGTGGTGGCGCGCCAGTTGGGCGCGGTGGCGTTCACTGCCGGCGTCGTGGCGTACGAGCCGGTGTGGGCCATCGGCACCGGGCGAAACGCGACGCCCGAGCAGGCGCAGGAAGTGCACGCCTTTCTGCGCGAACGGCTGCCCCGCGACACGCCGATTCTGTACGGCGGCAGTGTGAAGCCGCAGAACGCTGCCGCGATTTTCGCGATGCCGGACGTCGACGGCGGCCTGATCGGCGGCGCGTCGCTCGTGGCGGCGGATTTCCTGGCGATCCTGCGCGCGGCCGCAGGCGCAAAGAGGTGACTGGAGAATGCTGACTACCGTTTTAATTGTCTTACACGTACTCGTCGCGCTGGCGATCATCGGGCTCGTGCTGCTCCAGCACGGCAAAGGCGCCGACATTCCTGTCGCGTACGACAGCAGTTCTCGCGGCGCTCTTTTTCATCTTAAGCCTCGCGCTCGCATACACCGCGACGCGCAAGCCCGCGGAAGAGGGCGGTGGCGTGATCGACGTCATCCGCCAGCAGCAGCAAGTGCCGGCGCCATCGCAGAAGCCAGCGGCCGACGTGCCGAAGCCAGAGCCGCAGCCGCAAGGCGCCGCGCCTGCGCAACCGCCAAGCGACAAGCAGGTACCGCAGTGATTTTTAGAGGATAATTTGGGGCTGCGCCCACGTGGTGAAATTGGTAGACACGCTAGCTTGAGGGGCTAGTGGCCTAAAAAGCCGTAGCAGTTCGAGTCTGCTCGTGGGCACCACAAGCCATGCTCGCTGAGTACTTTCCGATTCTGCTCTTCCTGGTGGTCGGCGCGCTCGTCGGCGTCGTGCCGATGGTGCTGGGCAAGCTCCTCGCGCCCAACCGGCCCGACCCGGAGAAGCTCTCGCCCTACGAGTGCGGCTTCGAGGCGTTCGAGGACGCGCGCATGAAGTTCGACGTGCGCTACTACCT
>VBCM01000185.1 GCA_005883675.1 Betaproteobacteria bacterium | reverse complement strand
GGACAGTCCCTATTTTTCTCATTGCGGTTGAATGCCGGCGCGCGCGACGATCTTCTTGTAGAAGTCCATCTGGCTGCGTACGAACTTCTGGAAGTCCTCGGGCTTCATCGGCGCGGGCTCGATGCCGAGCTTCTGGAATTGCTCCTTCACCGCCGGCTCGAAGACGATGGCGTTCACCGCGGCGTTCAGCTTCTGCACCACCGGGATCGGCGTCGCCGCCGGCGCCCACATGCCGAACCAGAGGCTCATGTCGTAGTCGGGCAGGCCCTGCTCCGCAATTGCAGGGAGATCGGGCAGCAGGTCGACGCGCATCTTCGTCGATATGCCCAGAGCATTCAGCTTCTTTTCCTTCACCAGGCCGAGCACCACATCGAGCGGCGCCATGTAGAAGGCGCTGCGCCCGCCGAGCACGTCCTGGATCGCGTCCGGCGAGCCCTTGAATGGCACGTGCAGCATCCTGAGCCCGGCGAGAGCAATCAGGTACTCGGCAGCGAGATGCGTTGACGTGCCGACGCCCGCTGAGGCAAATGGAATCTCGCCCGGCTTCGCCTTCGCCGCCTGGATCACGTCCTTCAGCGACTGGTACGGCCCGTTGCCCGCGCTCACCATGATGTAGGGCGTCTTGCCGAGGATCGCGACGTCGGCGAGATCCTTGAGCGGGTCGTAGGGCAGGCTCTTGTAGATGGCGGGATTCGCGGCGTGCGATGACGACTGCACGAGGAGCGTGTATCCATCCGGCTCCGCCTTCACCACGGCGGCCGTGCCGATCTGGCCGCCCGCGCCGGGCCGGTTCTCGACGATCACCGGCTGCTTCCAGTGCTCGTTCAGCCGCTGGCCGATGATGCGGCCGGCGATGTCAGCGCCCGAGCCGGGCGTAAGCGGCACGATGATGCGCACGGGCTTGGTGGGGTACTCCTGGCCTTGCGCGGGCGCCGAAAAGGCGAGCGCAGCGGCCGCGACAGCGAAGATGGTTTTCATCCGAGCGTCGGCATGTGGAAGCCGGGCGCCGGCGTGTCCTGGTGCGGCCAGCGCGAGGTGACGACCTTGGTGCGCGTATAGAACTTTACCGACTCGGTGCCATGCACGTGCAGGTCGCCGAAGAGCGAGTTCTTCCAGCCGCCGAAGGAAAAGTACGCCACCGGCACCGGGATCGGCACGTTGACGCCCACCATGCCGACCTGGATCTCCGCGGCGAAGCGCCGCGCGGCGCCGCCTGATTCGGTGAAGATGGCCGTGCCGTTGGCATAGGGGTTCTTGTTTACCAGCGCGATGGCTTCCTCCATGGTTTCCGCGCGCAGCACCACGAGCACCGGCCCGAAGATCTCGTCGCGATAAATGCTCATCTGCGGCTTCACCTGGTCGAAGAGCGAGGTGCCGAGATAGAAGCCGTCCTGGCGCGCGCCGGGACGGCCGTCGACCACGAGCTTCGCGCCTTCTTTGATGCCTGCTTCGATGTATCCAGCGACCTTGTCGCGATGCTGCCCCGTGACGAGCGGCCCCATCTCCACGCCCTCGGCATCACCGGCGCCGACCTTGATCGCACGCGCCTTCTGCGCGAGCAATTTCACCAGCGGGTCGCCCGCCGCGCCGACGGCCACCACGGCCGAGATCGCCATGCAGCGCTCGCCGGCCGAGCCGTACGCGGCACCGACCAGCGCGTCGGCGGCGAACTCGAGATCGGCGTCGGGCAGCACCACCGCGTGGTTCTTCGCGCCGCCGAGCGCCTGCACGCGCTTGCCGGACTTGGCGCAGGTCTCGTAGATGTATTTCGCGATCGGCGTCGAGCCGACGAACGAGACGGCGTGGATGCCCGGATGGTTGAGGATTGCGTCGACCGCGACCTTGTCGCCCTGCACGACATTAAGCACGCCGTCGGGCAGGCCTGCTTCCTGGAACAGTTGGGCCATCCGGATGGAGGCCGAGGGCACCTTTTCCGAGGGCTTGAGGATGAACGTGTTGCCGCAGGCGATCGCCATCGGGAACATCCACAGGGGCACCATCACCGGGAAGTTGAACGGCGTGATGCCGGCGCATACGCCCACCGGCTGACGAAGCGTGTGCGTGTCGATCTGCGTACCGGCGTTCTCGCCGAATTCGCCTTTCAGGAGATGCGGGATGCCGCAGGCGAATTCGACCACCTCGATGCCGCGCTGCACCGAGCCCATCGCATCGGGCAGCGTCTTGCCGTGCTCCTCGGTGACGATGCGGGCGAGCGCCTTTTGCTCCCGTTGGAGCAGCTGCAAAAATTTCTGCAGGATACGCGCGCGGCGCAGCGGCGGCGTGTCGCGCCAGGCGGGGAAGGCGGCTGCCGCGGCCTTCACCGCGGCATCGACGATGCCGGCATCGGCGTACACCACGCGCTTCGTCACCTGGCCGAGCGCGGGATTGAACACATCGCCATGGCGGCCGGCGGGCGTGACGGGCTTGCCGTTGATCCACACTGGAACGGAATCGAGCTTGAGCTCGGCGGGCTTGTTCATCTGCGACCTCGAGGAGAGGCCGACAATCATACCCGCCGACGCGCCAGAATAATTACGACCCTGGCTCCGAATTCATGCCTGCATCCGTCTTACCGGGAACCTATGAGCTGCGCGATGGCACGCCGTATTCGGCGGCCTACGGCGACGTCTACCACAGCGCGGATGGCGGGCCGGCGCAGGCGCAGCATGTATTCCTGGCGGGGAACGAACTCCCGGCGCGCTGGGCGCGGCGCGAGCGCTACGTCATCCTCGAGACGGGATTCGGGTTCGGTCTCAACTTCCTCGTCACCTGGCGCGCCTGGAAGGATGACCCGAACCGCTGCCGCCGGCTGCATTACGTCGCGGTGGAGAAGCACCCGTTCGCGCTGGCCGATCTGCGCGCGCTGCATGAGCGCTATCCGGAGCTGAAAGAAGAAGCCACTGCGCTGCACGCCGTTTGGCCGCTGCTCGTGAGCGGTGTGCACCGGCTTGAGCTCGGCGACGTCGTGCTGACGCTCTTCTTTGCCGACATCGCGGTGCTACGGGACCTGCGCGCGAGCGCGGATGCGATCTATCTCGACGGCTTCGCGCCGGCGAACAATCCGGAGATGTGGACGCCCCAGATGATGCGCGCGCTCTCGCGGCTCGCGGCGCCCGGCGCGACGCTCGCGACCTGGAGCGTCGCTGCGCCCGTGCGCGAGGCGCTGCAGGCGACCGGCTTCGCGGTGGAGAAGCGGCCGGGATTCGGCGGCAAGCGCGAGATGCTGATCGGCCGCAAAAAAAATGGTGATAGTCACCATTTTTCGCCGGCCACAAGGAGCGCAGTCGTCATCGGCGCCGGGGTCGCCGGGGCGGCGGTGTGCGAGCGGCTCTGCGCGCGCGGCTGGGAGGTGGAGCTCTACGAGCGACACGCCGAGCCGGCGCAGGAAGCCTCTGGTAACCTCGCGGGCGCCTTTCACCCGGTGCTCACGCCCGACGACAGCATCTTCGCGCGGCTTACGCGCGCCGCGTTCCTGTACGCGCTCCCGTACTGGGAGCGGCTGCCCGGCGTCGAGTACGACCGCTGCGGCGTGTTGCAGCTCGCGCGCAACGACAAGGAGATTGCTTCGCAGCGCGCGGCGGTCGCCGGCCTGCCGGCCGATTATGCGCAGCTCGTGTCGCGCGAGGAAGCAAGCGAGCATGCGGGCGTGCCGGTGGCGGCGCCGGGACTGTGGTTTCCGCAGGGCGGCTGGATCAAGCCGCGCACGCTCGTGCGCGCGCAACTCGAGGCGTGCGGCACACGATTGCACCGCCGGTTCTCTACCACGGCGGAACAACTGCCGCGCGCGCCCGTGGTGGTGCTCGCCAACGCCAGCGAGGCGCCCAAGCTCTGCGCCGTGCCGCACCTGCGCCTGCGCCGCGTGCGCGGCCAGCTCACCTATGTGCCCGAGGACGCGCTCGAGCCGCCGCACGTCGTCGTGCTGCGCGGCGGCATGGTGCTGCCGCCGATCGACGGCGTCTGCGTCGCCGGCGCGACGTACGACCTCGAGGATCCGCAGAGCGCGCTGCGCGAGGAAGATCACGCCGGAAATCTCGAGCGGCTGCGCGACATTCTCGGCGTCGAATTGCGCGCCCAGGTCGACGGGCGCGTCGCCTTCCGCGCGGTGACGCCCGACCGGCTGCCGGTGGTCGGAAAGCTCGCCGACGGCGTCTACGGAGCCTTTGCCTACGGGTCGCGCGGGCTGGTGTGGGCAGCGCTCGCCGCCGAGCTCATCGCCGCCGAGGTGGAAGGCGAGCCGCTGCCGCTCGCAAGCGCGCTCGCGAGCGCGATGGATCCCGGCCGGTTCAAACGTCGCGCAGTATCGCGGGGCTCGCGTCCTTGACGTC
>VBCM01000106.1:357-52600 GCA_005883675.1 Betaproteobacteria bacterium | reverse complement strand
GACTCGACGGCAAGGAGATAGTCATCTACAAGTTCCGCACGATGACCGTGCTCGACGACGGAAATGTAATCAAGCAGGCCACGCGCAACGACCGGCGCGTAACCCGTCTCGGCGCACTTCTGCGGCAGTACTCGCTCGACGAGCTGCCGCAGTTTTTCAACGTGCTGCAGGGCCGCATGAGCGTCGTCGGCCCGCGCCCCCACGCGGTGGCGCACAACGAGATGTACCGCCGGTTGATCAAGGGCTACATGATCCGGCACAAGGTCGCGCATCGAGCATGATCTCGATTACCTGAGAAATTGGTCTCTGCAGCTCGATTTGCAGATAGTGGTGAAGACGATCTTTGTCTTGCTCAAAAAGCAGAACGCCTTCTGAGCCGTTCCGGGTGACAGAATTGCACTTCAGAACGTGCGGCGCCGGCCGCGACACGGCGGATGCAACGGAGTCGTTGTTCGTTGCTAACCTGTTGATTAAACTTGCGTCCCCAAAGGGGATGCGAACCGGTGTTACCGCCGTGGAAGGGTGATATCTTGGACTTTCGTGGACTTCCATGCTCCGCCCGAAAGAAAACCAAGTTGAAAAGCCGAGGCGGGGGTCGGAATCGAACCGGCGTCCACGGCTTTGCAGGCCGCTGCATGACCACTCTGCCACCCCGCCGTATGCCTGAGGCCAGGAACAGCGAAGGATATCGAAACGGGCTGTTCCTCGGAATTCTGGAGCGGGAGACGAGTCTCGAACTCGCGACCTTAACCTTGGCAAGGTTACGCTCTACCAACTGAGCTACTCCCGCGAGAGCAGGCGGAAATTCTACGGACCGATCCCCCTGCGGTCAAGCCGGCGGCGATCTCCTTCTGCACGCGGCGCCGCGGCGAGTTTCAGATAGTAGAACATCGAAACCAGGGTCAGTATCGCGGCAAGGTAGATGAGCCAGGTGCCGACGCGCTGGGGACTGAGCACGCCGATCCGCTCGTTGTAGAGCAGCAGCGGCACGGCGATCATCTGCGAAATCGTTTTTATCTTGCCGAGGAAGTTTACCGCGACGCTTTTCGACTGGCCGATCTTCGCCATCCATTCGCGCATCGCTGAAACGGCGATCTCGCGTCCGATGATGACCACGGCGATGATCGCATCCACGCGCTGAAGCCAGACCAGCACGATCAGCGCCGCGGCGATCATCAGTTTGTCGGCGACCGGGTCGAGGAAGGCGCCGAACGCCGACATCTGGTTCAGGCGCCGCGCCAGGTAGCCGTCGAGCCAGTCGGTGATGCCCGCCAGGATGAAGATGCCCGTCGCGATCACGTCTTTCTCGCCGTCTGTGAGCCATTCGGCCGGCAGATAGTAGATGCCGATGAGGAGCGGGATCAGCACGATGCGCGACAGCGTGATCAGGTTGGGGATGTTGAGCACGATCATGCGGCGGCGCTATCGTGCAGGTGGCGGTAGATGCGCTCGGCGAGCGGCCGGCTAATGCCTTCGACCTTGGCGATGTCGTCGATCGCCGCGGCCTGCACACCGCGCAGTCCGCCGAAGTGCTCGATCAGCGCCTGGCGGCGCTTCGCGCCGATGCCCGGGATCTCGTTGAGCATCGACGTGGTGCGGCTCTTGCCGCGGCGCGCGCGGTGTCCCACCACGGCGAAGCGATGCGCCTCGTCGCGGATCGCCTGGATGAGGTGCAAGCCGGGATGCGATGGCGCGAGCTGCAGGCTGCGCGATTCCGACTCGATGATCAGCTCCTCCATTCCCGGCTTACGTTCGGGTCCCTTGGCCACGCCCACCACGCAAAGCTGGTGCAGGCCGAGATCGGCGAGCACGCTGCGCGCCACGCTCACCTGCCCTTTGCCGCCGTCGATCAGCACGAGATCCGGCACCTTGCCGCTTTCCGCGGTGACGCGCTCGTAGCGGCGCTCGAGGACCTGGCGCATCGCGCCATAGTCGTCGCCCGGCGTGACGCCGCGGATGTTGAAGCGCCGGTATTCGGACTTCTGCATCTGCTGACGGTCGTACACCACGCACGAGGCGACCGTCGCCTCGCCCATCGTATGGCTGATGTCGAAGCATTCAATGCGCCCGGCGCCTTCGGGCAATCCCAGCGCTTCGCGCAGCGCCTGCAGGCGCGTCTCCTGCGTCGTGCGGTCGCGCACGCGCTGCGCGATCGCGAGCTCGGCGTTCTTGCGCGCCATGTCGAGCCACACCTTGCGCTCACCGTGGGCCGGTGTGACGACGTGCGCGTTTTCCAGCTCGACGGGCTCGCTCGCGATCACGAGCCCCGGCAGCGGTTGCTCGAGGTAGTGCTGCTCGAGGAACGCGGCGACCACCTCGGCCGGCTCCGCGCCCTCCGCATTGGCGGGGAAGAAGCTGCGATCGCCCACATGGCGCCCTGCCCTGATCATCACCAGGTTGACGCAGGCGATGCCGCCCTCGATGACGCAGGCCACCACGTCGGCATCGACGCCGCGATGCGACTCGACGTACTGGCGCGCCTGCACGCGCGCGAGCGCGCGGACCTGGTCGCGGTAGATCGCCGCCTGCTCGTAATGGCGCTCGTCGGCCGCGCGCTGCATGCGCTCGGTGAGTCCCCTGATGACGTCGTCCTCCCGCCCTTCCAGGAATAGCACCGCGTTCGCCACATCCTCGGCATAGACCTGCGGCGCGATCTTTCCCACGCACGGCGCGGTGCAGCGGTGGATCTGGTGCAGCAGGCAGGGTCGCGAGCGGTTCTCGAACACCGTGTCCTCGCAGGTCCGCAGCCGGAACACGCGTTGCAGTAGCTGGATGCTTTCGCGCACCGCGTAAGCGTGCGGAAACGGACCGAAGTAGCGATGCTTGCGGTCTCGCGCACCGCGATGAAATCCGAGGCGCGGGTACTCGTGTCCGGTGATCATCAGGTACGGGTAGGACTTGTCGTCGCGAAAGAGGATGTTGTAGCGCGGCGCCAGGCTCTTGATCAGATTGTTTTCCAAGAGCAGCGCCTCGCCTTCGGAGCGCGTCGCGGTGACCTCCATCAAGGCGACCTGCGAGAGCATCATCTCGATGCGCGGGCTCTGCGCCTGCTTCGTGAAGTAGGATGCCACGCGCTTCTTGAGATCGCGCGCCTTGCCGACGTAAAGCGCCTCGCCGTCTTTGCCCAGCATGCGGTAGACGCCGGGCAGGTTCGGCAGCCCGGCGACGAAGGACTTTGCTTCGAACACGATGAATCCATTATAAAACGTGTAGAATTTCGCCCTTTTTCCGAGCGGCAAAAGCAACCATGGCCAAGGTAGAAGCAGTCGAGATCCGTCCCGGCAATCTCCTCGAGTGGGACAAGCGCGTCTGGCGCGTGCTGAAGAGCTATCACGTGCACGTCGGCGGGCGCGGCGGCGCGTTCATGCAGGTCGAGATGAAGGACATCGAGGCCGGCACCAAGACCAACCAGCGCTTCCGCACCGAGGACAAGATCGAGCGCGCCTTCGTCGACCCGCGCGACATGCAGTATCTCTACCAGGACGGCGACATGTACGTCTTCATGGACAAGGAGAACTACGAGCAGCTCTCGCTGCCCGCCGAGTTCCTCGAAGGCCAGGCCGGCTATCTCCTGCCCAACACGGATGTGCAGATCAATTTTTACAACGGCCGCCCGATCGGCGTGGAGCTGCCGCCCTCCGTCGTGCTCACCGTCGTCGACACCGAGCCGGGCATCAAGCACTCCACCGCCACCACTTCCTTCAAGCCGGCGAAGCTGGAGACCGGGATCACAGTGCAAGTACCGCCGTTCGTCACCACCGGCGAGAAGATCAAGATCGACACCGCCGAAGGCACCTACATGGAGCGCGCGTAGCTCCACGCGTAGCGGAACTCCAGTATTTCGCGGCCTGCGTCGCGATCTGGAGCACCACCTGGATCGCGATCACGTTCCAGCTCGGCGCGGTGGCGCCCGAACTGAGCGTCTCGTACCGCTTCCTGCTCGCCTCCGTCCTCCTCTTCGCCTGGTGCGCTGTACGCCGGCTGCCGCTTCGCTTCAGCCCGCGCGAGCACGTCTGGCTCGCCCTATTCGGCGCTGGCAGCTTCGGTGTCGGCTATGTCTTCGTCTACTACGCCGAGCAGCACGTGGTCTCGGGGCTGGTCGCGGTCGGCTATTCGGCGAGCCCGCTCCTAGGCATGCTCGGCATGCGGCTCTTCTTCAGAACGCCGATGACACGCCGCGTCGCGGTGGCGTCTATCCTCGGGGTCGCCGGCATCGTTATCGTCTTCTACCCCGAGCTCGCACGGCTACAGGGCAGCGCGGCGACCGCAAAGGGCGCGCTCTTCACCGCGATCAGCGTGCTGATCGCGGCGCTTGGCACCATGGTCGCGTACCGCAACCAGCGCTCCGGCGTGCCGCTGTGGCAAGGCATGGCCTGGGGCATGCTCTACGGCGCCCTGAGCGTGCTGGCAATCGGCCTGGCGACTGGCAAGGCGCTCGCGTTCGAGACCACGCCGGCCTATATGCTCTCGCTCGGCTATCTGGCAATGCTCGGCTCGATTGCCGCGTTTGCGAGCTATCTGACGCTACTCAAGCGCATCGGCGCCGCGCGGGCGGGCTATATCGGCGTCATGGTGCCGATCGTCGCCCTGCTCCTGTCTGCGGCGTTCGAAGGCTTTCGTTTCCACGCGCTGACATGGCTCGGCATCGGCGTCTCCGTCGCCGGCAACGTGCTCATTCTGAGGACGGAGCGCGCGTAGATCTTTTATGCAACTATCCGCAGCGTCTCCTGCGCCTCGCGATAGGCGACGCTCTTCCGCAGATCGCGACCGCCCTGCTTCTTCATCCGCTCGAGCCGCTCCGGCTTTGCCAGCTGCAGGTCCTTGAGCGACTCGAGCAGCTCGTCGAGCCCTGCCGGGTTATTGCATAGCAGGACCAGGTCGCAGCCCGCGGCGAGCGCGGCGCGCGAGCGCTCGGGCGGCCCGCCGGCAACCGCGGCGCCCTCCATCGACAGGTCGTCGCTGAATACGAGGCCCTGAAAGCCGAGCTGCTTGCGCAGTACCTCCTCGAGCCAGCGGCGCGAGTAGCCGGCCGGCTGGGAATCCACTTCGCTGTAGATCACGTGCGCCGGCATGACTGCCGCGAGTCCGGCTTCGATCACCTGCTTGTAAGGCGCGATGTCCTTGCGCGCGATCTCCTTGAACGTGCGCCCGTCGCGCGGCACCGCGACGTGCGAATCGGCCTCGGCGTATCCATGCCCGGGAAAGTGCTTCGCGACGGCGGCCACGCCGCCCTGCGCCAGGCCCCGCACGAGGCAGGCGCCGAGCGCGCCCACCGCGGTGGGATCGAAGTGCAGCGCGCGATCGCCGATCACTGAGCTCCCGCCGTAGTCGAGATCGAGCACCGGCGCAAAGCTGAAGTCCACGCCGTGGGCGCCGAGCTCGGCGGCGATGATGTAGCCGACCGACGCCGCGGCCTCTTTCCCCGCATCGCGGTCGCGGTCCCAGAGCTTGCCGAGCAGGCGCATCGGCGGAATGGCCGTAAAGCCCTCGCGGAAGCGCTGCACGCGCCCACCTTCGTGGTCCACGCAAATTGGCAGCGCCGGCTCGCGCTGCCGCTCGATCTCGGCGGTGAGCTGCGCGAGCTGCTCGGGATTTTCGTAGTTGCGCGCGAAGAGGATCACCGCGCCCGCCGCCGGGTGCCGGATGCGGCTGCGGTCTTCGTCGGTAAGCGTGGCGCCGAGCACGTCCACCACGACCGGCCCCGGCGGCAGCCTTACTTTTCGCATTCGAGAATGACGGTGGCGAAGGCCAGCCCTTTTTCGTCCGAGAGCGAGACGTGCGCAGAGGTAATGCCGCGCTTCTTAAGCAGGGCGTCGAGCGCCTCCGAGAACTCGAGCACCGGCTGGCCGGAGGCGAGGTTGCGCACCCAGACGCCGTGCCAGTTCGCCGGCGCCTTGATGCCGGTGCCGAGCGCCTTGCTGAAGGCTTCCTTGGCGGCGAAGCGCTTGGCGAGGTAATTGGCCGGCAGCCGGTGCTTGTGGAAGCGCTCGAGCTCGCTCAGGCACAGGACGCGCTGCGCGAAGCGCTCGCCGTAGCGCTTGAGCGCCGCTGCGATGCGCCCGATTTCCACCACGTCGGTGCCGACGCCGTAGATCACCGGGCGGCGCGCACCATGAGGCTCTTCATCTCGCGCACGGCTTCACGCATGCCGACGAACACCGCGCGGCTGACGATCGCGTGGCCGATGTGCAGCTCGCGCACGCCGGGAAGGGCGGCAACAGGCTCGACGTTGAAGTAGTTGAGCGCGTGTCCGGCGTTGAAGCGCATGCCGGCGGCGCGGATCGCCTCGCCCGCCGCCTGGATCTTCTTGAGCTCGGCTACCACGGCCGGGCTCTCCGCGTCGCGGCCGCGCGAGTGAAACGCGTGCGCATAAGGCCCGGTGTGGATTTCGCATACGGCGGCGCCGATGCGCGCCGCGGCCTCCACCTGGCGCAGTTCGGCGTCGATGAAGACCGAGACCATGATACCTGCGCCCGCCAGCTTGGCGACGGCGGCCTTCAGACTCGCTTCCTGCGCCGTGATGTTGAGCCCGCCCTCGGTCGTGATCTCGGCGCGTCCCTCCGGCACGAGCATCGCCATCTCCGGCTTGATGCGGCAGGCGATGCCAACCATCTCCTCGGTCGCGGCCATCTCGAGGTTGAGGCGGATGTGGGTGAGCTCGCGTAGCCGCCGCACGTCCTCGTCCTGGATGTGGCGGCGGTCTTCGCGCAGGTGGCAGGTGATGCCGTCGGCGCCGCCGAGATGGGCCTCGACCGCCGCCCAGACCGGGTCGGGCTCGTAGGTGCGCCGCGCCTGGCGCACGGTCGCCACGTGGTCGACGTTGACGCCAAGCTCGATCACAGCTCGTTCAGCTCCATGAGGACGCTGCGCGTATGCAGCACCTGGCCATGCAGCCGCTGGCCGATGAGCGCGCGCATCAGGTAGCGCGCCTCGTCGCGCGTTTCGCTGCGGCTGTAGTCGTCGGCGGCGAGATCGAGCAGCGTGCGGCCGCTGATCACCAGATCGCCGTGCGACGCACGCACCGGTCCACGGTCGGGCTCATAGATATAGGAGCCGGCGGGCTCGATCGGCGCGCCGGTGCTCGCGTCGCGGTCGAAGACCGGGGCGTAGCCGAGCTCGGCGAGAAGGCGCTTCTCGAAGCTGCGCAACACGGCGGGGAACGGGTCCTGCGCCGACAGGCGCGCAAGCGCCTGCGCATAGGCGTCGAACAGCGCCTCGTGCGGATCTTCGCGCGGCAGCAGGCGCAGGATGAGCTCGCTCAGGTAGAAGCCGCACATCAGCCCTCGTCCCGATAAGGGACGAAATGCGACTTGCAGGCCACCGCCCCATTCGGCGCTGATCAGGGTCGCGAGCTCGGCGGAGCCGCTCCAGCCCAGCCGCAACGGATGGAACGCGAGCAGCACGCCGCGCATCGCCGAGCGCGGCCGGCGCGCACCGCGCGCAAGGAGCGCCACGCGCCCATGCCGGCGCGTAAAGGCCTCGACGATGAGGCTCGTTTCCTTGTACGGGTAGGTGTGGAGCACGTACCCGGCCTCATGGTCGGCGCGCTTTTTCATTCTGCCGTTGCGCGCTTATCACTCATAGCCCAATTGTCGCAGGACGCGAGCGTCATCCGTCCAGGCACGGCGCACTTTCACCCACACGCCGAGGTAGACCTTGCCCTGGAAGAGACGCTCGAGGTCCCGGCGCGCCGCCGTGGCCATGGCCTTCAGGCGCTCGCCGCCCTTGCCGAGGATGATGGCCTTCTGGCTCCCGCGCTCGACGAGGATGGTGGCCTCGATGCGCCGCAAGGCACCCTCCTCCTTAAAACTGTCGATCACCACCTCGCAGCGGTAAGGGAGCTCCTCGCCAAGCGTCTCGAAGAGCTTCTCGCGCAGGCGCTCCGCGGCGAAAAAGCGCTCGTCGCGATCGGTGAGCTGGTCCTCGGGATAGGCTGCCGGCGCCGCGGGCAACGCCTCGGCGACAACGCGCAAGAGCTCCGGCAGGTTTTTTCCGGTGCGCGCGCTCACCGGGACGATGGCGGCGAAGTCGTGGCTCTTCGCCAGGCGGTCGAGAAACGCGATGAGCTCGGCGCTGCGCTTCACCGTGTCCACCTTGTTCACGACCGCGATGACCCGCTGCCCGGCCGGAATGCGCTCGAGCGCGGCCTGGTCCTCGGGACCGTAGCGCAGGGCCTCGAGTACGAAAAGCACGACGTCCGCCTGCGTCGCCGCTTCGCCGACGCGGCGATTGAGCGCCTTGTGCAGCACGCTCTTCAACCGCGGCGGATTGCCGGGCGCGTCGAGGAAGATGTACTGGCAATGCGGCAGCGACAGGATGCCGCGGATGAGGTGCCGCGTGGTCTGCGGCCGCGCCGAGACGATCGACAGCTTCTCGCCCACCAGGCGGTTGAGCAGGCTCGACTTGCCGGTGTTCGGCCGGCCGACGAGCGAGACGGTACCGCAGCGATGGGTCAAGCGCTCAACTTGTCGAGCATTGCCCGGGCGGCATCCTGCTCAGCGCGCTGGCGCGAGCTGCCGGTGCCGCGCGCGCTCAGCTCGTCGACGACGCATTGCACCTCGAACGACTGGCGGTGCGCCGCACCGCGTACCGAGACGAGCCGGTACTCCGGCAGCGGACGGTGGGCGGCCTGCAGCAGCTCCTGCAGCTCGGTCTTGGAGTCCTTCGCCGGCCGCTCGGGATCGAGCTGCGCGAGCCGCTCGCCGAAGACGCGCAGCACGGCGGCGCGCGCCGCAGCGTAGCCGCCGTCGAGGAATACCGCGCCGAACAGCGCCTCCAGCGCGTCGGCGAGGATCGAGGCGCGCGGCTCCGGGGCCGCCACCAGCTCGCCTTCGCCCAGGCGCAGCAGCGCCGGCAGGCCGAGCTCGCGCGCCAGCTCGGCGAGCGCCTCGGCGCGCACCAGGCTCGCGCGCAGCCGCGTGAGCTTTCCCTCGGGCAGCGCGGCGTAGCGGCGGTAGAGCTCCTCGGCGATGGCGCAGCCGAGCACGCCGTCGCCGAGGAATTCGAGCCGTTCGTTGTGCAGCGGGCCGTGGCTGCGATGCGTGAGCGCCTGCTCGAGCAGCGCCGGCTGGGCGAAGCGGTGGCCGAGCGCGCTTTCGAGGTCCGCGGCCCGCGGGCCGATCTACTGCCCTCCGGCGCGTGCCGCGTAGTCGATGTAGAGACCGACGTTGTCCAAGAGCGGCACTTCCTTGCGGTACGAGAAGCTGATGACGATGGCGTTGCCTTCCTTGCCGATCTCGAGGTCGGAAGCCTTCACCGTGTTGATGTCGTCGATCGCCGAGCGGTTGTCGAACGCGCGCCGGATGTCGGCCACGGTGGCGCCGGGCCGCTCGCGCGCGATCGCGTCGATCGCGTTCTTTGCCGAGCGGAACTCGAGATACGACGGAATCACCTTCATCGCAAAGAGCGCGACGAACGCGAGAACGATGAGGCCGATGATCAGCGCGATCAGGCTCAAGCCTTGTTGTTTGCAGCGCATTTGCCCTCCCTGCCTTTTTAGCGGAACGACCCGAAGCGGCCGAGCTCGTTCAGGTTCAGCCAGATGAAGAAGGCCTTGCCGACGATGTTCTGGTCCGGGACGAATCCCCAGACCCGGCTGTCGCTCGAGTTGTCGCGGTTGTCACCCATCACGAAGTAATGGCCCGGCGGCACCGTGCACGCGAGGCCGTTCATATTGTAGTTGCAATTGCCCGCGGCCGCCCGTGACGGCAGCACGGCGGCGGGCGCGTCGTCTTCGAGAAGTATTTCATGCTCACTGCCGTCGAGCGCCTCGATGTAGCGGCGCGAGAACTGCATGCGCTCGCGCGAGAGATAGTCGTCGACCTGCCGCTCCGGCACCAGGCGGCCGTTGATGATCAGGCGCTTGTTGCGGTACTCGATGCGATCGCCGGGCAGCCCGACCACGCGCTTGATGTAGTCGAGCGATGGATCCTCGGGGTAGCGGAACACCATCACGTCGCCGCGATGCGGCTCGCCGATCTCGACGATCTTCCTGTTCACCACCGGCAGCCGGATGCCGTAGGCGTACTTGTTCACGAGGATGAAGTCGCCCACCAGCAGCGTCGGCACCATCGAGGAGGACGGGATCTTGAACGGCTCCACCAGGAACGAGCGCAGCAGGAACACGATCAGGATCACCGGGAAGAACGAGACGGAATACTCGACCCACCAGGGCTGCTTCAGCAGCCGCGCGCGCTGCTCTTCGCGCATGCGCGCGCGCTTCTCGTCGACCTCCTGGCGCAGCTCCGTGTCCAGGCGCGCAAGCGCTTCGGCGGCGGCCGCCTCGCGCCGCCGGCGCAGCGTCACGCCCTCCATCGCCCACACCAGGCCCGTGACGACCAGCAGAATCAACAGGAACAGCGCGAAGTTCACGCGTCGCTCCGCTGCAGCACGGCGAGGAACGCCTCCTGCGGAATCTCGACCGAGCCCACTTGCTTCATGCGCTTTTTCCCTTCTTTCTGTTTTTCGAGCAGCTTCCTCTTGCGCGTCACGTCGCCGCCGTAGCACTTCGCCAGCACGTTCTTGCGCAGCGCCTTGACGTTCTCCCGCGCGATGATGTGGCCGCCGATGGCGGCCTGCACGGCGACGTCGAACATCTGGCGCGGGATGAGCCCGCGCAGCCGGCTGACGAGGTCGCGCCCGCGGTACTGGGCGTTCGAGCGGTGCACCATGGTGGAGAGCGCGTCCACGCGCTCGCCGTTGACCAGGATGTCGAGGCGCACCATGTCCGCCGCGCGGTACTCCTTGAACTCGTAGTCGAGCGAGCCGTAGCCGCGCGTCAGCGACTTCAGGCGATCGAAGAAATCGAGCACCACCTCGTTGAGCGGCAGGTCGTACGAGATCACCACGTGGCGCGCGGAGTAATGAATGTTGGTCTGCGTGCCGCGGCGCTCGGTGCACAGCGTGATCACCGGTCCCACGTATTCCTGGGGAACGAAGACCTTGGTGGCGATCACCGGCTCGCGGATTTCGGCGATGGTTTCCGCCGCGGGCAGGCGGGCGGGGTTCGATACCTGCTCGACGGCTCCGTCGCGCATCACGACCTCGTAGACGACCGACGGCGCGGTGGTGATGAGGTGCATGCCGTACTCGCGCTCGAGCCGCTCCTGCACGATGTCCATGTGCAGCAGGCCCAAGAAGCCGCAGCGGAAGCCGAAGCCGAGCGCTTGCGAGGTTTCCGGCTCGTAGTGAAACGACGCATCGTTGAGGTGCAGCTTCTCCAGCGCCTCGCGCAGCGCCTCGTACTCGTTCGCCTCCACCGGGTAGAGGCCGGCGAACACCTGGGGCTTCACTTCCTTGAAGCCGGGCAGCGGCTGCGCCGCGGGCTTGTCAGCGTGCGTGATGGTGTCGCCGACCTTCGCCTCGCGCAGTCCCTTGACGCCGGCGGTGACGTAGCCGACTTCGCCAGCCGCCAGCTGGTCCTTCTGCTTCGCCTTGGGCGTGAACACCCCGACCTGCTCGCAAAGATGCGTGGCCTCGGTGCTCATCAGCAGGACGCGGTCCTTTGGCTTGAGCGTGCCTTCCATCACCCGCACCAGCATGACGACGCCCACATAGTTATCGAACCAGGAATCGATGATCAGCGCCCGCAGCGGCGCGGCAGGATCGCCCTTCGGCGCGGGCACGCGGGCGATGACCGCTTCCAGGATGTCGGCGACGTTCTCGCCGGTCTTCGCGCTCGCGCGGATCGCATCGCCCGCGGCGATACCGATCACGTCCTCGATCTCCTGGATCGCCTTCGCCGGGTCGGCGGAGGGGAGGTCGATCTTGTTCAGCACCGGAATCACTTCCACGCCCTGCTCGATGGCCGTGTAGCAGTTCGCCACCGTCTGCGCCTCGACGCCCTGCGAGGCGTCCACCACCAGCACGGCGCCTTCGCACGCGGCGAGCGAGCGGCTGACCTCGTAGGAGAAGTCGACGTGGCCCGGTGTATCGATCAGGTTGAGGAGGTACTGCTCGCCATTCTTAGCGCGATACTCGAGCGCCGCGGTCTGCGCCTTGATGGTGATGCCACGCTCGCGCTCGAGCTCCATCGAGTCGAGCACCTGCTCGGCCATCTCGCGCCCGGCAAGCCCGCCGCACATCTCGATGAAGCGATCGGCGAGCGTCGACTTGCCATGGTCGATGTGCGCGATGATGGAAAAGTTGCGGATATGGGATGAAGGCATCAAAGCAGGCTCTGCGGCATAAGAAAAGAGGGTGCCGCGGCACCCTCCTCAGAAGCGCTATTTTATTGGATTTGCGCGAGTACTGCGGGCTCGAGCCGGCCGTGGCAGAGCTCGGCGCCGGAAGCGTCCATGAGCACGGGCACCCGCTCGCCATACCGGCGCGCAAGCGCGGGATCGGCGTCGACGTCGAGCTCGTCGAACGGGACGCCGAAGGCGGCGAGCGTGCGCGCCATCTGCTCGCACAGATGGCAGCCCGCGCGCCCGTAGAGGCGCAGTGGCCGCTTAGCCCTTATCGGTAAGACCCGCGACGGTAACGAACGCGGTGCTCTCGCCGCGCTTTACCTGAAGCGTGATGACGGCGTTCTTGTCGAGCGAGGCGAGGAGCTTGTTGAACTGCTCGACGGATTTCAGCTCCGTTTGCTGCCCCTTGTGCACGAGCGTGAGCAGGATGTCGCCTTTGCGCACGTCGGCGCGCGCGTCGGGCCGCACGTCGGTGACCACGAGGCCGCTCGAGAGCTGTCTTTCCTTTTTCTGCTCGGCGCTGAGCTCGGCCACCACGATGCCGAGGCGGTTCGCCTGCGCTTCGGCGGACTTCTGCGGGCGCGGCTTGTCGACGGCGGCGACACGCTCCTCCTGCAGCTCGCCTACCGTCAGCGTGAGCTTCTTCGTGGCACCTTTGCGCCAGAGCTCAACGGTGGCGTTGGCGCCCGGGCGCGTCGAGCCGACGATGCGCGGCAGGTCGCTCGAGCTCTCCACCGGCTTGCCGTCGAACGCAGTAATGATGTCCGTGGGTTCAATGCCGGCCTTTTCCGCGGGGCTGCCCTTCTCGACCTGGTTGACGAGCGCGCCGCGCGCACGGTCGAGGCCGAAGGACGTGGCGAGATCGCGCGTTACCTCCTGGATCACGACGCCGATACGCCCGCGCGCCACGCGGCCCTTCTCCTTCAGCTGCTTCTGCACGTCGAGCGCGACGTCGGCGGGGATGGCGAACGAAAGGCCCATGAAGCCGCCGGTGCGGCTGTAGATCTGCGAATTGATGCCGACGACTTCGCCGCGCAGGTTGAAGAGCGGACCGCCGGAGTTGCCCGGGTTGATGGCAACGTCGGTCTGGATGAACGGCACGAAGTTTTCCTGGGGCAGCGAGCGCCCCTTCGCGCTGACGATGCCGGCGGTGACGGTGTTCTCGAAGCCGAAGGGCGAGCCGATCGCCACCACCCATTCGCCCACCTTGAGCTTCGCCGGATCGCCGAAGCGCACTGCAGGCAGCGGCGTGCTGGTGTCGATCTTGAGGAGCGCGATGTCGGTGCGCTTGTCGGCGCCGATCAGCTTCGCCTTGAACTCGCGCTTGTCGGTGAACTTGACCGTGATCTCGTCGGCGGCTTCCACCACGTGCGCATTGGTGAGCACGTAGCCGTCCGTGCTGATGATGAAGCCCGAGCCGAGCGAGCGGCTCTCGGAGCGCGGGCCCGGGCCGGGCGCGGGCCCGGGGCCGGGCTGGCGCGGGATGAAGCGGCGGAAGAATTCGAGTACCTCCTCGTCCTCGATGCCGGGTACCTGCGGCAGCGCGGTCGGCCGGCGCACCGCCTGCGTGGTGCTGATGTTGACGACCGCGTTGCCCTGGTCCTCCACAAGGCGCGTGAAATCGGGCAGCTGCGCCTGCGCCGCGAGGCAGAACACCGTCAGCCACAGCGCGGCCATGGCTCTAATAGTTGTCATGTTCCTCTCCTGATTCTTAGGGACGCCGGTACTGCACCGCATCAGCGATGCGCTGCACGCTTGCAGCGGGTGCTTCGCCCACGACGGTCACCATGTGGTTCGCGACCTCGCGGGTATAGATATGGATGGCACCGAGGCTCGCAAGCCCGGTGCGCGCCGGCTCGCGGTGCGGCGCGAGCGGCTCGATGAACACCGACACGGCGGCAAGCCCGTCGGAAAAGACGAGCTGTCCCACGGGCTTCGATTCGCCCATGCGGCGCGTGAGCTCGACCACCTTGTGGAAGCCCGGCAGCTCGGCATTGACGCTCCAGCCCGCAAGTCGCGCGGGCGCCGCGGCGGCGTCCTCCACCCGCCAGCCGGTGGCGGCATGGCGCGGCTTCACCATGTCCGGGGTGACGCGCCCGATGTCGAGCTGGGTGAACGTGAACTGCTCTACCGCGTTGCCGGCGGCGTCCACGGTTACCGCGCGGACCAGCATGCCGCTGCCGGTGTCGGCGTAGAGGCGGTAGCCGTAGCGCAGGTTATCCTTCGGCGCGAGCACCACAGCCTGGCATTCGAAGCCGCCGATGCGGCGCAGCTCGCCGAGCGAGATGTCGTAGTTGCGAGCGAGCGTATTGAGCTCGCCGGGCAGCAGCGCGGGGAAGTTGCGGTCGGGAGTGCGCCGCTCGACCTTCACCACGTGGCTCTCCGGCAGATAGCAGCGCACGGTGTCGCGCGTACGCACGAGCTCGCGCGGCATGCCGTCGAGCACTTCGAGCCGCTCGGTATCCGCGCTCGCCAGGCGCGTGATGCGCGAAGTCTCGCTGCGGCCGCCGTGCTGGTAGACGAACGTCCCGCTATACGAAAGGCTGCGCGTGGCGTCCTGCATCTTGCGCAGCCAGCCGAGCGCGTCGGTCTGTGCCTGCACCGTCCCGACAAAGGACAACAGCGGCATGCACAGCAGTGCCGCCGAGCGCCACGCGGTCACTTGGACGACTCGTCGGGACGCTCGGCTACGGTGCGCACGTACGGCGCCATGCCCTGCAGCGATACACGCGGCGAGAAGCCCTGGTGGGCGAGCAGATAGTCGTTCGCGGCATCGGGCAGCGGGGCGCCCGCGGCCGGCGGCTGCGCCTGCGCCAGGGGCGGCTGCGATTTCGGCGGGGGCGCGAACGCGAGCCAGCCGACCAGCGCCACGGCGGCGAGGCTCGCGGCGGCGGCGAGCGCGAAGCGCTGCAGCGGCGTGCGCCCGGGCAGCGCGCCCGGGGCGAGCACGGCCGGCTCGGTGGCAAGCCGCGCGGCGACGCGCTCGACGAAGCCGGCCGAGACGAGCCGCCGCTGGCCGCGTATCGCGTCGCTCATCAGGTGATAGAGGCGCCAGTTGTCCGCGGCCTCGCCGTCGCGCCGCAGGAGGTCGAACGTTTCGTCCGCGGCGCGGCCCTCGAGCTCGCCATCCATCAGTGCAGAGATGTTTTCCTTCATACCGCCCCCGTTACCAGCTGCCTTTGTGCACTACCACCTTTTGTCCTTGCGCGTGCCGAGCAGCGGCCTCAGCTGCTCGGCGATCGCCTCACGCGCGCGGAAGATGCGCGAGCGCACGGTGCCGATCGGGCAGTCCATGGCTTGCGCGATATCCTCGTAACTCATCCCTTCAATCTCGCGCATCTGTATCGCTCTTCGCAGCTCCTCGGGCAGCGCCTCGATCGTGCGGTTCACCGTCTCCGCGATCTCGTTGGACAGCAGCACGCTCTCCGGCGTGTTGATGTCGCGCAGCTGCTCGCCTTCTTCGAACCCTTCCGCCTCTTCGGCCTCTACCTCGGTCGAGGTCGGCGCCCGCCGCCCCATGGCCATGAGATAGTTCTTGGCCGTATTAATTCCAATCCTGTACAGCCACGTATAAAAAGCGCTGTCGCCACGGAAAGCAGGGAGTGCGCGGTAGGCCTTGATGAACGCTTCCTGCGTCACATCTTCGACCTCGGCCGGATCGCGGATGAACCGCGAGAGCAAACGGCCTAGCTTGCGCTGGTACTTCTCGACAAGCAGCTCAAACGCCCGCTTGTCGCCACGCTGCGCCCGCGCGACCAGCTGCCGGTCAACGTCGCGCTCAGCCATCGCGCGGCGAGGGCTCCCCACCCCGTCTGCAACGCCTATGTGCCATAGACGCGGCTCGCGTGAAATAGTTCGAGGCGCGGCACGGCTCGCGCCTAGGCGGCGAGTTGTTTCGGCGCCACGCCGGGCAGCCGGTTCCAAAGCGCCCACAGGCGCAGCCGCCGGAACTCTTCCCGGCCGAGCATGTCGCCGGTGACGAGCAGCGTGCGCCGCAGCTCGCCGCCGAGCGGCAAGGCGACGACGTGGCGCGTGACGTAGCGGCGCGCCGCCACCGGGGCGGCAAGGCGCGCGCCGTTGGCAAGCTCGAAGACCGGCTCAGGGCCGCCGATTTCGATCGCCCGCACTGAGCTGCCGGCGGCAAGCAGCGCGCGGCTGCGGGCGGCGGCTGCGCCGAGCGCAACGAATGCCGCTGCGGCGAGAGCTCCCATCGTCCCGCCGAGGAGCCCATAAACCGCAGCCGCCGCCGAGGCGTGCGCCATCACGATGAGCGCCGCCAGCGGCCGCGAGGGTGCGAGCTGCAAGCGCAGCGCGCCGCTCAAGCGTGCCCGAGGACGAGGGTGCCGTTCGTGCCGCCGAAGCCGAACGAGTTCGACAGCGCCACCCGCATCGGCATCTTGCGGGCGCTGTTCGGCACGTAATCGAGGTCGCACGCCGGATCGGGCGTACGCAGGTTGATGGTCGGCGGCGAGATCTGGTCGCGCAGCGCGAGCGCCGTGAACACCGCCTCGACCGCGCCCGCGGCGCCGAGCAGGTGGCCGGTCATCGATTTCGTCGAGTTCACCGCCACCTTGTGCGCACGGCTGCCGAGCAGCCGCTTGATGGCGACCGTCTCCGCGAGGTCGCCGAGCGGCGTGGAGGTGCCATGGGCGTTGATGTAGTCCACGCTATCCGCGCCGAGCTGCGCGTCTTTCAGCGCGTTGCGCATCGCCCGATAGCCGCCGTCGCCGTCTTCGGGCGGCGCAGTCATGTGGTGGGCGTCGGCGGAGACGCCGTAGCCGAGGACCTCCGCGTAGATGCGCGCACCGCGCGCCTTGGCGTGCTCGTAGTCCTCGAGCACTACCGCGCCCGCGCCTTCGCCGAGCACGAAGCCGTCGCGGTCCTTGTCCCAGGGGCGGCTGGCGGTGGCGGGATCGTCGTTTCGCGTCGAGAGCGCGCGCGCCGCGGCGAAGCCGCCGATCGAGAGCTCGGTGATCACCGCCTCGGCGCCACCGGCGATCATGACGTCGGCTTCGCCGTAGCGGATCGATTTCGTCGCCTCCCCGATGCAGTGCGTCGAGGTGGTGCAGGCCGTGACGATCGCGAGATTCGGCCCCTTGGCACCGATCTCGATCGAGAGGAGCCCCGCCACCATGTTGATGATGCTGCCCGGGATGAAGAACGGCGAGATGCGCCGCGGCCCGCTTTTCTGCAGCTCGTCGTGCATCGTCTCGATCATCGGCAGGCCGCCGATGCCCGAGCCGTAGTTGATGCCGATGCGCTCGGCGTTGCCCGGGGTGACCTCGAGGGCGCAGTCGCGCCAGGCCTGCAGGCCCGCCGCCATGCCGTAATGGATGAAGAGGTCCATGCGCCGCGCTTCCTTCGGCGACATGTACGGCGCGACGTCGAAGTTCTTCACCTCGCCCGCGATCTGGCTCGCGAGGCGCGACGGATCGAAGCGCGTGATGCGCGTGATGCCGCCCCTGCCCGCGCGCGCGGCTGCCCACGCCTGCGCCACGCTGTTGCCGATGGGACTGACGATGCCGAGACCGGTAAGGACGACTCTGCGACGGCTCACTTCAAGGGAGGCGGCGTCAGGACTTGGCGTGCGCCTTGATGTAATCGATGGCCTGCTGCACGGTGGTGATCTTCTCTGCCTCCTCGTCGGGAATCTCGGTCTCGAACTCCTCTTCCAGCGCCATGACGAGCTCCACCGTATCAAGAGAATCGGCGCCCAGATCATCGACGAACGAGGAATCGTTCTTGATCTCCGCCTCGTTCACGCCGAGCTGCTCGGCGATGATCTTCTTGACCGCTTGCTCGATGCTCTCCGCCATCGACTCTCTCCTTCCCAAAAAGGGGGCGTATTTTACGCCATGTACATGCCGCCGTTGACGTGCAGCACGCAGCCCGTGACATAGCCCGCAGCGGGCGAGGCGAGATAGGCGACCGCGGCGGCGACATCGGCGGCTGCGCCCAGGCGCCCGAGCGGAATCTGCGCGAGCAGCGCGCTTCTTTGCTCCTCGCCGAGCGCGCGCGTCATGTCGGTGTCGATGAATCCGGGCGCCACGCAGTTCACCGTGATGTTGCGGCTGCCGAGCTCGCGCGCGAGCGACTTCGTCATCCCGACCACGCCCGCCTTGGCGGCGGCGTAATTGGCCTGGCCGGCATTGCCCGCCTCGCCGACCACCGAAGTGATGTTGATGATGCGGCCCCAGCGCGCCTTCATCATGCCGCGCATCACCGCGCGCGACAGGCGGAACACGGCGCGCAGGTTGGTCTCCATCACCTCGTCCCAATCGGCGTCCTTCATGCGCAGCGCCAGATTGTCCTTGGTGATGCCCGCATTGTTCACGAGGATGGCGATGGCGCCCTCCCCTTTCTCGATCTCGGCGACGAGCGCGTCCATCTGCGCTGTGTGGCGCACGTTCAGTACTTTGCCGATGCCGGGCACTCTTGCCGCGCCTTCGGCGCTCGTCGCCGTGCCGAGCACCTTGGCGCCTTGCCGGCCGAGCTCGGCGGCGATCGCGTGCCCGATGCCGCGCGAAGCGCCCGTGACGAGCGCGAGCTTGCCCTCGAGCACGCTCACGCGGCCCGCAGCGCCTGCAGCGCCGCCTCGAGCGATGCGCGGTCGTGCAGCGTGAGCGACTGCACCTGCGGCGCGATGCGCTTGGTCATGCCGCCGAGCACGCGGCCCGGCCCGCATTCGAGGATGTGCGTCGCGCCGAGCTCGACCATCCTGCGGATCGTCTCGACCCAGCGCACCGGCGAGGCCGCCTGGCGCACCAGCGCTTCCTTGATGCGCGCGGGCTCGTGCTCGATCGCCACGTCGACGTTGTTCAGTACCGCGAATTGCGGCTTCGCCAGGTGCAGCCCGCGGATGTGTCCCTTGAGGCGCTCCGCCGCGGGCTGCATCAGCGTCGAGTGAAACGGCGCGCTCACCGGCAGCGGCAGCGCGCGCGTCGCGCCGCGCGCCTTGCATTTCTCGATGGCGCGCTCTACCGCCGCCTTCTCGCCGGCGATGACGACCTGGCCGGGCGCGTTGAAATTCACCGCCTGAACCGTGCCACCGGCTTCGGCGCACGCGGCGACGACGTGCTCGTCGTCGAGATTCAGGATCGCCGCCATGGCGCCCTTGCCGGCGGGCACCGCTTCCTGCATCGCCTGCGCGCGAAAATGCACGAGCGGCAGCGCATCGGCGAAACGCAGTGCGCCCGCGGCGGTGAGCGCGGTGTACTCGCCGAGGCTGTGCCCGGCGGCGAGCTCCGGCGCCGGCCCGCCAAGCGCGCGCCAGGCACGATAGGCCGCATAACCGGCGGTCACCATCGCGGGCTGCGTGTTGACCGTCTGGCTCAACGCTTCCGCCGGTCCGTCGTCGAGCAACGGTAGGAAACGCGCGCCGAGCACCTCGGCCGCCTCGGCGCGCACGGCGTCGACTTCCGGCAGGCCGGCGTAGCTCTTCAGCATGCCGACTGCTTGCGACCCCTGGCCCGGGAAAACCATGGCGAGCTTCATAGCGTGACGAGTGACGAGCCCCAGGTGAAGCCGCCGCCAACGCCCTGCATCAGCACGCGATGGCCGCTGCGGATCTTTCCCGCCCGGACGTATTCATCCAGCGCGAGCGGCACCGAGGCGGCGGACGTGTTGCCGTGATGATCCACTGTGACCACGAGCTTGTCGTGCGCAAGACCCAGCTTGCGCGCGGTCGCCTCGAGGATGCGCACGTTCGCCTGGTGTGGAATCAGCCAATCGACGTCCTCGAGCGCCATCTGCGCCGCCGCCACCGTCTCGCGCGCCGATTCCTCCAGCACGCGCACGGCGAACTTGAACACCGCCTGGCCGTCCATGCGCAGGAACGGCGTGCCGACGATGGCGCCGCCGCACACGTTGCCGGGCACCGAGAGGATCTCGGCGTGGCTGCCATCGGCGCGCAGCACGCTCGCGTGCACGCCGGGCTTCGAGCCGGCGGCGAGCACTGCCGCGCCCGCGCCGTCGCCGAAGAGCACGCAGGTTCCACGGTCGTTCCAGTCGAGGATGCGCGAGAACACTTCGGCCCCAATGACCAGCGCTCGCTTATGCGTGCCGCTCTTGATGAACGCATCCGCGGTGGCGAGCGCGTAGACGAAGCCGCTGCACACCGCCTGCACGTCGAAGGCGGCGCAGCCCTTGATGCCGAGCTTCGCCTGCAGCAGGCACGCGGTGCTGGGAAAGACGTAGTCCGGCGTCGAAGTCGCGAGCACAATCAGGTCGAGGTCGCCCGCGCGCGTGTCGGCCGCCTGCAGCGCGCGGCGGCTCGCTTCCAGCGCGAGGTCGCTCGAAGCCTGGCTTTTATCGGCAATGTGCCGCTGCACGATGCCGGTGCGCGTGCGGATCCACTCGTCGCTCGTGTTCAGGCGCGCGGCGAACTCCTGGTTCGTCATGACGCGCGGCGGCAGAAAGCTCCCCGTGCCGACGATGCGCGAGTAGATCATGCCGCCGGCGCCAGGACCTGCGCCATGCGCTCGGCAATGCGCTGCGGCACGTTGTTCCTCACCTCGTCGAGCGCGCGTTCGAGCGCGTAGCCGAAGGCGCGCGCATCGGCCGCGCCGTGGCTCTTGATGACGATGCCGCGCAGGCCGAGCAGGCTCGCGCCGTTGTACTTGGCGGGATCCATGCGCACGCGCAGCGCCTTGAGCACGGGTGTGGCGAGCAGCGCGCTGAATTTGTTCCAGGCGTTGCGCCTGAACTCCTCGCGCAGATAGCCGACGATCATGCGCGCCACGCCCTCGGAAGCCTTGAGGAGCGCATTGCCGACGAAGCCGTCGCACACCACCACGTCCGTCGTGCCCTTGTAGATATCGTCGCCTTCCACATTGCCGTAAAAGTTGAGACCGCTTGCGCGCAGGAGCTCCGCCGCGCGCTTTACCGTCTCGTTGCCCTTGATGTCTTCGACGCCGATGTTGAGCAGGCCCACCGTCGGGCGCTCGCGATGCTCGAGCGCCGCCACCAGCATCGCGCCCATCACGCCGAACTGCATCAGCTGCTCGGGCGTGCAATCGACGTTGGCACCGAGATCGAGCACATAGGTGAAGCCCGCCTTCATGTTCGGCAGCACCGTCGCGATCGCCGGGCGATCGATGCCCGCAATCGTCTTCAGCACGAAGCGCGAAATGGCCATCAGCGCTCCCGTATTACCGGCACTGACACAGGCGTGCGCCTCGCCGCTTTTCACCAGATTGACCGCGACGCGCATCGACGAGTCCTTCTTGTAGCGCAGCGCGAACGCGGGCGGCTCGTCCATGCCGACCAGCTCGCTCGCCGCGTGCACGCGCAGGCGCGCGCCGGCCGCCGCGGCGTGCGCCGCGAGCTCGGCCTCGATCGCATCGCGCGCGCCGACCAGCACGATGTCGGCATCGGAAACACGGGCCTGGAACTCGAGCGCCGCGGGCACCGTGACATGGGGGCCGTGATCGCCGCCCATGCAGTCGACCGCGAGGGTGACCAGCGGGCTTACTCGCCTTTCGCGCGGACGACCTTCTTGCCGCGGTAAAAGCCGGTCGGGCTCACGTGATGGCGCAGGTGCGTCTCGCCGGTGGTGGGCTCGATCGCCACCGCGGGTGCGCTCAAGTGGTCATGCGAGCGGTGCATGCCGCGTCGCGACGGCGATTTCTTGTTCTGCTGGACTGCCATGTTGTAGCTCCTTTTGTAATCAGTGCTTGCGCTGCATCATGCCGCGCAGGCCGGCGAATGGCGAACTCGCTCCCCGATCGCTGCCCTCGGGCCGCGCCTCGCAGCCATCGTGGCGCGGCGCGTACGGAAGCGCGAGGATCAGCTCGTCCTCGACCAGCGCGCGCAGGTCCATGTCCTTGGCGGCGACCACGCGATCCGGACTCTCGACGTCGAGCGGCTCGGCGTCGATTTCCGCCTGCGAGCCCGCCAGCACGAGCAGCGCCTGCTCGCTCACCTCGTAGGGGAGCGGCGCGAGGCAGCGCTGGCAGCGCAGCTGCAACGTCGCGCGCACGCGGAGCTCGAGGCTCGAGCGCCCGCGCTCGTCGCGCACGCCATGCACGGCGTAGCGCACGTCGCCGGCGTCGGACACGAGCAGATCCTGGAGTCGCGGGAAGCTGCTGAGGGGCAGCGTTCCTTCCTGTGTCGCGCCGGCCGTCGCGAACTCAAAACCGTCAATGACCGGCTGGTGCGACATGAAGCAGCGGATGATATCATCGTTTCCCCCGCTAAAACAATGTGATGGCTCAGCCGCGGCGGCTCGTTCTCGCCTCCACCTCCGCCTATCGCAAGGCGCTCCTCGAGCGCCTTGCGCTCGCATTCGAGCTCGCCCGGCCGCAGGTCGACGAGCGGCCGCTCGCGGGCGAAGCACCGGCCGATACGGCGCTTAGGCTCGCCGCGCTCAAGGCGCAATCGGTGCGCGCGGCGTATCGCGATGCGCTGATCATCGGCTCCGATCAGGTCGCGACCCGCGCCGGCCGCGTTCTCGGCAAGCCCGGTGACCACCTGAACGCCGCGCGGCAGCTTCGGTCGCTCAGCGGCAAGAGCGCCGATTTCCACACCGCCGTGGCGTTGCTCGACGCCGCCAATGGGCGCATGCAGACCGAGGTCGTGCCGTGCCGCGTCCATTTCCGCACCTTCGACGACGCGCGCATCGAGAGCTATCTGCGGCGCGAGCAGCCCTTCGACTGCGCCGGCAGCGCCAAGGCCGAGGGGCTCGGCATCGTGCTCATCGCGCGCATCGAAACCGACGATCCGACCTCGCTCATCGGCCTGCCGCTCATCGCCCTAACTGCGATGCTGGAGCGCGCCGGCGTGCCGGTCATTTGATCCTCTACGCGATTCCGACACCACTCGGCGGCACGCCGCAGGAGGCGCTGCCGGCGCCTGCGCTCGCCACCATTCGCACGCTGCGCGACTTCGTCGTCGAGAACGCAAAGTCGGCTCGCGCCTTTCTCGCCGCCGCCGGCTGCCAACCGCGTGAGCTCGCCCTCGCGGAGCTCAATGAGCACACGGCGCCTGAGGAGCTCCCCGGCCTGCTGCAGCCGCTGCGCGACGGCCGCGCCCTCGGCCTCCTGTCGGAAGCGGGCTGCCCGGCGATCGCGGATCCGGGGGCGGCGCTCGTCGAGGCAGCGCACGTAGCCGGCTTTCGCGTCGTGCCGCTTGTCGGACCCTCGGCGATCACGCTTGCGCTGATGGCTTCCGGCCTCGAAGGCCAGCGCTTCGCGTTCTGTGGCTACCTCCCTAGGGACGCCGCGCAGCGCGCACAGCGGATAAAGCAGCTGGAGCAACGCTCGCGGCGCGAGCATGAGACCGAAATCTTCATCGAGACGCCCTACCGCAACGACGCGCTGCTCGCCGCGCTCCTCGCGAGCTGCGCGAGCGGCACGCGCCTTTGCATCGCCGCCGGCCTCACGCTGCCCAGCGAGTCGATCCGCACGCAGGCGATCGCCGAGTGGCGGCGTTCGCCCCCGAGCCTGGGCAAGCGGCCGGCGGTGTTTCTGCTTCTCGCTAGAACGTAAACGCTGTCGTCGCTGCCGCAAGCTTCTGGTCCTCGCGGCTCGCCGTGATCACCACGCGCTCAGGTTCGCTGTTCGCGAGGCGGGCGCGCTCGGCGCCCTCGCGCATGCCGACATCGACTGCCAAGGCTGCGAGCCCCGTCACCGTCACGGCGACCGCAAGTGCTACGAGATGCGTTTTCATGTGCTGCCTCCCTTAGTGGTATGGCAGCAGCTTAGGCCGGCGCCGGCGCCCGCTCAGCGACGCAGGTCGCCGGCGGCCAGTGCGGTATTCACCTCACCGGATCGGAGATATGAAATAGTTTCGCAGCGCGAACTCGGCGAGCGAGCTCGCCGCCGCCGCGCCGAAGCGTCGCGCCACCTTCTCGGCGAAGCCTTCCTTCTGCGTGTAGTCGACGATGTCTTCGGCCTTGACCACATCGCGCGCTACCGAGTCAAGGCTGCCGTAGCCGTCCGCCAGGCCGAGGTCGACGCTCTTCTCGCCCGTCCAGATGAGGCCGCTGAACATGTCGGGCGTTTCCTTCAGGCGCTTGCCGCGGCCCTCGCGCACCGCGCCGATGAACTGCTCATGGATGTCCTTCATCAGGACGTTGATGTAATCCTTATCCTTTTCGCGCAGCGGCGAAAAGGGATCCAGCATGCCCTTGTTGTCACCGGCGGTGATGAGCCTGCGCTCGACGCCAAGCTTGTCCATCAGGCCGGTAAAGCCGAAGCCGTTCATCAGCACGCCGATCGAGCCGACGATGCTCGCTCTTCCGACGTAGATGCGGTCGGCGGCCGCGGCAACGTAGTAGCCCCCGGAGGCGCAGATGTCCTCCACTACTGCGTAGAGCGGAATGTCCGGATACTTCTTGCGCAGCCGCCGCATCTCGTCGTAGATGGTCTGTGCCTGCACGGGGCTGCCGCCCGGCGAATTGATGCGCAGAATCACGCCCTGCGTGTTCTTGTCCTTGAACGCCGCCTGTAGCGACAGGGTGATCTTCTCGGCGCTCGCGTCGGTGCCCGGCGCGATGATGCCGTTCAGCTCGACCATCGCGGTGTGCTTCTTGCCGCCGGTGAAGTCCGCACGGCCGCTCCAGTCCACCATGACGAGCAGCAGCAAAGTGATGTAGGCGAAGGTCAGCAGCTTGAAGAAGATGCCCCAGCGGCGCCGGCGCCGCTGCTCGACGAGCGCGTCCTGCGCGAGCTTGGTAATGAGGCTGCGTTCCCAGCCCGGATCGTTTTCAGTCATCTTCGAACCCCGTGAAATAAACCATGCCATCGCGCTCTTCCACATTGAGCTTCAGGAGCCGCCCGCCGATGCAGGGGCCGCCGACGCAGCGGCCGGTGGCGGCGTGATAGGTCGCGCCGTGCGTCGAGCAAAGCAGATCGCGTCCGTCGGCATCGAAAAATACTCCTTCCTGCCAGTCGAGTTCCATCGCGACGTGCGCGCACCGGTTGAGATAGGCATGCACCTCGCCCTTGTAGCGGATCGCAAAAGCGCCCGCCGGCTCGCCGAAATACTCGATCTCGAAGCGCACGCCGCGCCCGGAGTCGGCGAGCTCGCGCGAGGCGCAGATCAGCCGTGCGTCGCCAGCCATTGGCCGAGCTCCGCCACGCTTGCCACGCAGCCGCGCGGGCCGCAGGCGCGCAAGCCCTGCTCCGGGTGCGCGCCGTAGGTCACCGCGAGCGCATCCACGCGCGCGGCCCGTGCCATCTCGAGGTCGTGCGAGGTATCGCCGATCATGAGCGCATTCTGCGCCGGGACCTCGAGCTCTTCCATCAGCTCGCGCAGCATCGCCGGATCGGGCTTCGGATTCGTCTCATCGGCGCAGCGCGACGCCCGGAAGTACGGCCGCAGTCGCGTCGCCTCGAGCGCGCGCTCCAGGCCGCGCCGGCTCTTGCCGGTCGCCGCCATCTCGTCCTCGCGCGCGCGGAAGTGCTCGCGGTAGCGCGCGACGAATTCAGCCGTACGCTCGGCGGCGAGCTGCGGCACCGCCGCGCGCAGGGCGTCGTGCAGCCCGAGGCCAATGACATGGCGCGCCTGCTCCATCGTCGGCACCTCGAGCGCGAGCTCTGCTGCGGCGAGCCGGATGCAGCTTGCGATGGTCGCGGCCGAATCGATGATCGTGCCGTCCCAGTCGAACACCAGCAGCCGGTACCTCACAGTCGCGCGGCGAACGCCGCCATGTCGGCGGGCAGCGGCGAATCGAGCCGCAGCCGCTCGCCGGTCAACGGATGCGCGAAGGCGAGGCGCCCCGCATGCAGGAACAGGCGCTTCGCGCCCTGCTTGGCGAGCTCCCGGTTGAGCGCGAAGTCGCCGTACTTGTCATCGCCGAGCACGGGATGCCCGGCATGCGCCAGGTGGACCCGAATCTGGTGCGTGCGCCCGGTCAGCAGCCGTACTTCCAACAGGCTGAGCTCGGCGCCCCGCTTGCGCACCCGGACCCCCGTGCGCGCCGTCATGCCCCCTTCCTGCACGCTCACGCGCCGTTCGCCGCTGGCGGTTACATATTTGTGCAGCGGCTCGGAAAGCTCGAACAACCCCGCGGCCGGCGTGCCTTTGACAATTGTCGTATAGACCTTTTCCACCTGGCCTTCGCGGAGCTGGCGGTGCATCTCGGTCAGGGCGCTGCGCTTCTTGCACACGATAAGCAGGCCCGACGTATCCCGGTCGAGCCGGTGAGCCAGCTCGAGCAGCTTCGCCTGCGGGCGCGCGGCGCGCAGCGATTCGATGACGCCGTAGCTGACGCCGCTCCCCCCGTGGACCGCGACGCCGGCCGGCTTGTCGATGACGAGCAGCGCCGCGTCCTCGTACACGACCGGAAACTCGGCCGGCCTGGCCGTTTTTACAGCCGCCGAGACGCGCACCGGCGGCACGCGCACGCGGTCGCCGATTTGCAGCCGGTAAGCCGGCCCGACACGGCCGCTATTCACCCGCACCTCGCCGCTGCGGAGCACGCGATAGACGTGGCTTTTCGGCACGCCGCGCAGGCGCTTGAGCAGGAAGTTATCGATCCGCTGTGCGGCGCTTTCTTCGCCCACTTCGAGCGTCGTCGCCCGCAGCTTGTTTAAGTCGTTCATTTTCCAGTATGATCTGCGAGTCGCTTTGAGTTGCGAGGCACAGGACCCGCCGGCGGTGCCGGCACCTGCAACCCGCCTCCTGTCCGGCCGCAGCCGGGCCTGAAGCGCTGGTTAATTTCGCTCACCGGAAGTAGCGATACTACTAGTAGCGCGCGTAGGGTCAGTTTCCAACGGAGCTCAGCGTCCAAATCCGGGCGTCCTTGAATCTAGGAGAGCAAAGCCGAGCGGTCTCCTGCGCGCGCAGGAGAACAACAAGTGAAGAGGATGTTATTCAACGCCACGCAGCAGGAAGAGCTGCGCGTCGCGATCGTAGACGGACAGAAGCTCGTCGACCTCGACATCGAGTCAGCATCAAGGGAGCAGCGCAAAAGCAACATTTATAAAGGCCTCATCACCCGCATCGAGCCCAGTCTCGAGGCCGCATTCGTCGACTACGGCGAGGAGCGGCACGGGTTCCTGCCGTTCAAGGAAGTTTCCCGCAGCTACTTCAAGCCGGACATCGATGTCGGGCGCGCGCGCATCCAGGACGCGCTGCGCGAAGGCCAGGAGGTCATCGTCCAGATCGAGAAGGACGAGCGCGGCACCAAGGGCGCGGCGCTCACCACCTTCATCAGCCTGGCGGGACGCTACCTGGTGCTGATGCCGAACAACCCGCGCGGCGGCGGCGTGTCGCGCCGGGTCGAGGGTGAAGACAGGAATGAACTACGCGACACCCTGGATCAGCTCCAACTCCCCGAGGGCATGAGCGTAATTGCCCGGACGGCGGCTATCGGGCGAACCCCCGAGGAGCTGAACTGGGACCTGAACTACCTGCTGCAGCTCTGGCGCGCGGTCGAGGGCGCCGCTCAGGACCAGTCCAAGAAACCGTTCCTCATCTACCTCGAATCGAGCCTGGTCATTCGGGCGATCCGGGATTACTTCCAGCCCGACATCGGGGAAATCCTGATCGATACCGAGGAGATCTACGAGCAGGCCAGGGCATTCATGCAGACCGTGATGCCGGGGAACGTGAACAAGGTGAAGCTCTACCGGGACGACGTCCCGCTCTTTTCGCGCTTCCAGATCGAGCACCAGATCGAAAGCGCCTATTCGCGCCAGGTCGCCCTACCCTCCGGCGGCGCGATCGTCATCGACCATACCGAGGCGCTGGTCGCCATCGATGTCAACTCGGCGCGCGCCACCAAGGGCGGAGATATCGAGGAGACGGCGCTGCGCACCAACCTGGAAGCGGCCGACGAAGTGGCGCGGCAGCTCAGGCTGCGTGACCTGGGCGGTCTGATCGTCATCGACTTCATCGACATGGAGTCGCAGAAAAACCAGCGCGAAGTCGAGAACCGGCTGCGCGAGGCGCTGAAGTTCGACCGGGCGCGCGTGCAGATCGGCAAGATCTCGCGCTTCGGCCTGATGGAGCTCTCGCGCCAGCGGCTGCAGCCCTCCCTCGAGGAAACTGCGCACATCAACTGCCCGCGTTGCTCGGGCACCGGCTTTATCCGTGGCACCGAATCCACCGCGCTGCACGTCCTGCGCATCATGCAGGAGGAGGCGATGAAGGAAAACACCGGCGCGGTGCACGCCCAGGTGCCGGTCGATGTCGCGTCGTTCCTGCTGAACGAGAAGCGCGCCGAGATCCAGAAGCTCGAAGGCCGCCTCAAAGTGAACATCGTGATGGTGCCCAATCCGCACCTCGAGACGCCGCACTACAAAGTGCAGCGCCTGCGCCACGACGAGCTGAACGAGATGGAGCACGTCCCTTCGAGCTACGAGATGGTCGAGCAGCCCGAGGAGCCGAAGGCGCCGGGTGCCGAGCCGGAGGCGAAGATAGAGCGTCAGCAGCCGGTGGTGAAGACCATCACTCCGGCACAGCCGGCGCCATTACCGAGCGAGCCGCGGCGTGAAAAAGCACCCGAGCCTGTGCCGCTGGTGCAGCCGGTAGCGGCAGCCGCGAGCGCCGGCGTCGGCCTCGTCTCGCGCTTCCTCTCGCTCTTCAAGCCGCCGGCAACAACGGCGCCCATGCAAACGGCACCGCAGGCGCCTGCGTCCGCGATCCAGGCGGCGCAGCCGCACCGCGAGCCGCGCCGCGAGTCCCATCGCCGCGATCAGCAGCGGCGCGACGGGCGGCGCGATGAGCGCCGGGAAGGCCGCGGCGGCGGCGACCGGCAGCAGCAGGGTCGCCTCGAGCAGCGCCGCAACGGGCAACAGCGCGGTGAGCAGCGCGGCGGGGATCGCGCGGGTGGGCGGCAGGAACAGCGCCCGCAGCAGCAGCAACAACAGCAGCAGCGCCCGCCGCAACAGCCACGGCCGCAGCAGCAGCACGCGCAACCGCAGCAGGCGCAACAGCAGCAGCATCCGGAACCGCAAGCGCCGCGGCCCGAGCGCGAAGGCGACGCCGAGCGCGGCCGCGGCGGCCGCCGTCACCGGCGCGATCGCGATCGAAGCCGCGGCGAGCGTCGCGAGGTGGACGCGCAAACGCAATCGATCGCCGAGCAGCAGCGGCGCATCCACGAGCTGGAGTCCGCGCACGCCACCGAGCCGCGCCCGGCAGCGCCCGAACCGGTACAGGAACCGCGCGCGGTTGAGCCGCCCCCTGCAGCACCGGCCGCGCCGCGCGCCGAAGAGCCGCGGGTGGAAGAACCGCGTGTGCAAGAGCCGCGCATCGACGCACAGCAGCTGCTGAGCGACTCTGGCCTGGTCATGATCGAGACCGATCGCAGCAAGGCCCAGGTGCAGCCGCCCGTGGTCGATGAGCCGCAGCAGCCGCTCGGCCGGCCGCGACGCGAGCGGTCCAAGGGGCTGCCAGAGGACGAGGAGCTCGTCCAGGTGGAAACGACTAGGAAGTAGGCTTCTTCAGCTCCGCGAGCAGCTGGCGGCAGGCGGCCTCGACGAGGTCGAGCACGCGCTCGAAGCCTTCCGGCCCGCCGTAGTACGGATCGGGCACGTCGCAATCAGATCGAACTCGGCAAAGTCGCGCTTCGTCACCTGGCGTGCGCGCAGCGTGCTGAGATCGTAGCCCCGGCTCTTCGCATGATGTTGCGCGCGCTCATCGGGCGCCGAGCCCACATGCCAGTCACCGATGCCGGCGGAGGCGATGCGAAGCTCCAAACCCTCCTCCGCCGCCAGGTGCCGCAGCACCGCTTCCGCCGTCGGCGAGCGGCAGATGTTCCCCGTGCAAACGAATAGAATCGCGCGCCTTTCCTTCATGCCCTGTCCATTATGCGCATCCGGCTAGCGCGGCGGCGCGACGCGCCGGCCCTCACCGCCTTCAACCGCGCGATGGCGCTCGAGACCGAGGCGAAGGCGCTTTTACCTGAGGTCATAAGCGCTGGCGTACGCGGCTTGCTCGCGCGGCCGGCGTCCGGCTTTTATGTGCTCGCCGAGCGAAACGGTGAAGTCATCGGCGCTCTGCTCATCACGAAGGAATGGAGCGACTGGCGAAACGGCGACTTCTGGTGGGTGCAGAGCGTGTACGTCCTGCCCGCGCACCGCGGGCGCGGCGTCTATCGCCGCCTCTACCGCCATATCCAGCGCCTTGCCGCGCGCCGGCGCTCGGTGGTGGGCTTTCGCCTCTACGTCGATCATGACAACGCGCGTGCCCGCCGCGTCTACCGCTCGCTCGGCATGAAGGAGACGCGCTACGCCGTTTTTGAGCAGCTCAAGCCCGGCGTGCGCTTCTACCAGCCTAAAGACGCAGCCGGCTCTTCGCCGCGCGGCCGTCGGGCGCGAAAAGCACGATGAAGTCGCTAGCCGACCATTCATAGGCCCAGACTTCGTAGCCGCTGTCGAAGCGCAGGACTTTCGCCTCGCCGAGCGCGCCGCGCGCCTCGGCCTTGGTATAGCCGCGCAGCGGATCATCGTCGTTCGCGCTCGGTGCCATCGGCTCGAGCTCGATGAGCGTGTCATCAGGCCAGCTCGCATCGCCGAGCGGGAGCGTGTACGCGCGATCGAGCAGCGCCTGGCAATCGCAATAGCGCCGCTCCGACTGCGGCGTTTGACCGCGCAGCACGCCCGCGTAGAGCCGCGCCGCCGTCATCTCCTGCCGGCGCTTACCGTAGTGCAGCGCGACGCCGAAAATCGGCTGCTCGGCGAAGAAGAGATAGCGGACCTCGCGCTCGTTGCAATAGCCCGCCGGGCTTTGCACCGCGCCGAAGAAAAGATCGAGCACGCTCGGATATTGAGACACCAGCCCGGCGCGCATGCCGACCTGGCACTCCAGGCGCAGGTCACCGAGCCGCCGAACGTTGGGCGGCAGGCCCGGCGTGCGGATGTCGGCGCGCCAGGTCATGGTCTGCGCGGGCCGGTTCGCGCTCACCACCGCGTCCTCCGCGAGCGCCTTTGCATCCCGCGCCAGCGTGAACGTGCCGTCGGCCGCGAGCGCAACCGGCTGCTTCACCGTATCGCCCAGCACGGCCAGCGCCACACCCTGCAGATCCGCGTCGCGCTCGCGCGGCAGGACCCGATAGCGTAGCTCCGCCTTGGGCGCGAGCGCATGCATCGCGGTGAAGAGATCCATGCCCTGCACCATCTTGCGATAGGACTTGTCGACGGGGTGGCGGAGCGCTCTGATCACAACCGCGTCGGGCTGATCGGGCGCGGCCCAAGCGAACGTGCTTGCCAGCAACATTGCCAGCTGGAGGGCGTAGCCTGATCGCCAGAATACGGTAAGCATGACGCGCCTTCTGCTAGTTGGAGTGCGGCGCGCGCGATTCGAAGTCGGAAGCACGGCCATGTGGCCGTCGCATCCATGCCGGCCGCTCGGTGCCGATGACTGGACGCCCGCGATCGCGCTCGAGATCGGCGAATACTTCGCCCACAAAGTCAATGAAGGCTCTGGCGCGTGGGACGCGGCGCACACCCGGGGCATAGAGCACGTTCACCGGCACCGCCTCGGTCGATTCCCAATCCGTTAGGACCTGGACCAGACAGCCGGACATGACCTCCGGTCGGTTGAACCAATCAAGCACGCGCAAAACACCGTGGCCCGCGAGCGCCAGCTCGATGAACAGGTCGCGGTGTGCGTGGCTAGTGGTAAGCCAGCCACGCACAATGGCCGACTCGCGTTCTTCACCCCGCGAAAAGGTCCACACGTCCATCACAGCGCCGTCAATGCCGCGGATCGGCAGGCACACGTGCTGCTCCAAGTACTTTGGGCGCCCGGGAACGCCGTGCGCGGCCCAGTAAGCAGGTGACGCGACGACCATGTAGCGCCCGGCACCCAAACGACGGCATACAAGGTCTTCGGCCTTTGGCCATCCGAGCACGAGCGTCACGTCGACGCCATCGACGGCGCCTCTGGCTTCGTGCTCGACGCTGCGAATGTCGAGGTCGACCTCCGGATAGCGAGCATGAAACCGTGGCAATGCTGCAGTCAGGCAGCCTCGTGCGATGACATGCTGCACGCCGACGACGAGGGTTCCCTTCAGGCGCACCGAGACTGATCGAGCCTGCTCGTCGGCATCGTCCAGCCGCGCTAGCGCCGGACCACAGGCTTCAAGATAGTTTGCACCAGCAGCTGTCAGCGCAAGTCCGTGAGTGGTGCGGTGGAATATTTTTATCCCCAGATCCTTCTCGAGCGCAGTGACCATCTTGGCCACCGCAGGCACGCTGACGCCGAGGACACGGGCCGCACCCGAGAAACTCCTTTCGGCTGCCGCCAATCCTAGGTAATGCAAGGCGCGAAGCTTGTCCATCGGGCTCTCCTTTAGCGGCTCGTGCTTAAACCAATGGTTCAAGCCGTTCGCGTGCCTAGGAGTATTCCATCGTCGGCAGGCGGACGCTAGAGTCGATTTTGCGGGCACTGATCAGGAGAAACCCATGAGCCGAACGATCTCATCACTCATGACTGCGCTGGTCTTGTCCGCGGTGGCCACGCTTACTGGGGTCGCCCTTGCTCAGGACCCAGCGTGGCCGACAAAGCCCGTACGCATCGTCGTACCCAGTGGACCAGGCAGCGTAAGCGACGCTCAGGCCCGCTGGCTGTCCGCTCGACTGATGCCGCTACTCGGCCAAGCTGTCATCGTCGACAACCATCCCGGCGCGGGGGGCAACATTGGCACGACGCTTGGCGTCCACAGTGCGCCTGACGGCTACACTCTGACGATCGTGCATCAAGGCACGATGGCTTTCAATCCGCACCTGTACAGCAAACTCGCTTTCGACCCGCTGACGGACTTCGCCCCGATTACCGACTTGGGCGTCAATCCGCTGTTGCTCGCCGTCGCGCCAACCGTGCCGGCGACAAGCGTCGCCGAATTGGTGAAGCTCGCCAAGGCCAAGCCTGGTGAACTCAACTTTGGCTCGCCCGGCGTCGGCACCCCACCACATATGGCGAGCGAATTGTTCAAGCGTGCTGCTGGCATCGACGTCGTTCATGTGCCGTACAACGGCGGCGGCCCAGCAATGGCCGCGCTAATCGCGGGCGTGATCACATTCTCGATCGAAGGCACCGCTACGCAGGTTCCGCAGGCGCTGGCTGGCCGTGTCCGGCCCCTGGCCATTACTGGGCCCAAGCGTCTCGCGCTGCTGCCCGACGTACCGACCATGGCCGAAGCGGGTTACCCAAACGCCGAGTATCTGGCCTGGACCGGCATCGCCGCGCCGGCCAAGACGCCTAAGCGCATCATCGAGCGCATCTACGGCGAGATCAGTAAGGTTCTGGCCAGCGACGAAGCCCGTGAATGGTTCGGCGCTGCCGGTGCGGACCCGCGAGCCGATCCGCCAGACGTGTTTGCCGCGATGATCCGTGCCGACTATGCCAAGTGGGGAAAAATCATTCGGGAAGCCGGCATTCGGATCGATCAGTAGGCGCTCCTCATTCGGACGCGAGCGCCACGCCGAAGACGCGTTTTTTCAGCTCGGCGAGCTCATCGCGCGCCCGGGCCGCCTCCTCGAACTCGAGGTTCTTGGCGTGCTGCACCATCTTCTTCTCGAGCGCCTTGATCTCGCGCGCGAGCTGCTTCTCGCTCATCGCCTCGTAGCGCGCCTCCTGCCGCGCCGCGACGCGCACCGCCTCCGCGTCCTCCGCCTCGTACACGCCGTCGATAAGATCCTTGATGCGCTTCATCACGCCCTTCGGTGTGATGCCATGGTGCTCGTTGTAGTCGAGCTGCTTGTTGCGCCGGCGCTCCGTCTCGTCCAGCGCGCGCTTGATCGAGTCGGTGACCCGGTCGGCGTAGAGGATCGCGGTGCCGTTGATGTGCCGCGCGGCACGCCCGATCGTCTGGATGAGCGAGCGCTCGGAGCGCAGGAACCCCTCCTTGTCCGCGTCGAGAATCGCCACCAGCGACACTTCCGGCAGATCGAGACCCTCGCGCAGCAGGTTGATGCCCACCAGCACGTCGAATTCGCCGAGGCGCAGGTCGCGGATGATCTCCACCCGCTCCACCGTCTCCACCTCCGAGTGCAGATAGCGTACCTTCACGCCGTGCTCCGACAGATAGTCGGTCAGCTCCTCGGCCATGCGCTTGGTGAGCGTGGTAACGAGGACCCGCTCGTTCTTCTTCACCCTCAAGCTGATCTCTGAGAGCAGATCATCCACCTGCGTGGACGCAGGCCGCACGATCACCTGCGGATCGACGAGTCCGGTGGGGCGCACCACCTGCTCGACGATGGCGTCGCCCGACTTCTCGCGCTCGTAGTCGGCCGGCGTCGCCGAGACGAAGGTTGTCTGGCGCACCACCTTCTCGAACTCATCGAACCGCAAGGGACGATTGTCGAGCGCCGAGGGCAGGCGGAAACCGTACTCCACCAGATTTTCCTTGCGCGACCGGTCGCCGCGGTACATGCCGCCGAGCTGCGGGATGGTGACGTGGCTCTCGTCGATGATCATCAGCGCGTCGGGCGGCAGGTAATCGATGAGCGTCGGCGGCGGCTCGCCGGCCTCCCGGCCGGAAAGATGGCGCGAGTAGTTTTCGATGCCCTTGCAGAAGCCGAGCTCCGCGAGCATCTCCAGGTCGAAGCGCGTGCGCTGCTCGATGCGCTGCGCCTCCACCAGGCGCCCGGCGTCCTGGAAGAACTGGATGCGCTCGCGCAGTTCCGCCTTGATCGCTTCGACGGCGCGCAGCGTCGTGTCGCGCGGCGTCACGTAATGGCTCGACGGGTACACCGTGAACCGCGCCATGGGATGGAGGACCCGCCCGGTCAGCGGGTCGAAGACTTCCAGCTTCTCCACCTCATCGTCGAAGAGTGAGATGCGGATCGCGTGCTCGGCGTGCTTCCTCGTGTATTGCATGGCGACTAGGCGAGCCAGCACATCGCGCTGCGACAGCTTCTCGCCATGGCGCAGGTGCAGGATCATGCCGTGGTACTCCGACGGGTCGCCGATACCGTAGATCGCCGAAACCGTGCCGACGATCACCACGTCGCGCCGCTCGAGCAGCGACTTCGTCGCCGAGAGCCGCATCTGCTCGATGTGCTCGTTGATCGAGGAGTCCTTCTCGATATAGAGGTCGCGCGCCGGGACATAGGCCTCGGGCTGGTAATAGTCGTAGTAGGAGACGAAGTACTCGACCGCGTTCTCGGGAAAGAACTCGCGGAACTCCGAATAGAGCTGCGCTGCCAGCGTCTTGTTCGGGGCGAGCACCAGCGCCGGCCGGCCAAGGCGCGCGATCACGTTCGCCATGGTGTAGGTCTTGCCCGAGCCGGTGACGCCGAGCAGCGTCTGGAACGCGAGCCCGTCCTCGATGCCCTCGACGAGCTTCGCCACGGCCTCGGGCTGGTCGCCCGCAGTCTTGTAGAGCTCCGCAAGCCGGAAAGGACTATTTGGAAACGTAGTCGCCACGGTAGAATGGTGCAGCGCGAAACCCATCATTCTAATTGATGAACGCACCTCATTCGCCGTCGCTCCTTGCCCAGGTGCCGATGGCACCGAGCGATCCGATCCTCGGCATCACGGAGGCGTACGTTGCCGACCCGAATCCGAAGAAGGTCAACCTCGGCGTCGGCGTCTACTACGACGACGCGGGCAAGGTGCCGCTGCTGGAATGCGTGCGGCGCGCGGAAAGCGAGCGCCTGAAAGCCGCGCCGCCGCGCAATTACCTGCCGATCGACGGTCTCGCCGCCTACGACCGGGCAGTGCAGGAGCTCGTCTTTGGCAAAGAGTTCGCCGCGGTCAGGGAGAAGCGCATCGTCACCGTCCAGGCGATCGGCGGCACGGGCGGGCTCAAGATCGGCGCCGACTTCCTGCGGCAGATCACGCCGCTCTCGGAGGTCTGGATCAGCGACCCGAGCTGGGAAAACCATCGCCAGCTCTTCGAAGCCGCCGGGTTCACGGTGCGCAGCTACCCGTACTACGAGCCGAAGACGCATGGCCTCGACTTCGCCGGCATGCGCAGCGCCCTGGACCGGCTGCCCGCCGGCGCGATCGTGGTGCTGCATGCCTGCTGCCACAACCCGACCGGCGTCGATCTCTCGCCGGAGCACTGGTCCGAGATCCTCGCCATCGTGCAGCGGCGGGGATTGATTCCGTTCCTCGACCTCGCCTACCAGGGCTTCGGCGACGGACTGGACGCCGATGCGCTCGCGGCGCGGCTCTTCGGCGGCGCGATGAGCCCGGTGTTCCTGTCCACCTCTTTCTCGAAGTCGCTCTCGCTATATGGCGAACGCGTAGGCGCGTTCAGCCTCGTCACCGCGAGCCCTGAGGAAGCGGCCCGCGTGCTCTCGCAGCTCAAGCGCATCGTGCGCACCAATTACTCCAATCCGCCAACGCACGGCAGCCAGCTCGCCGCCGGCGTGCTCGCGTCGCCGGAGCTGCGCGCGCAATGGGTTCTCGCGCCGGCCGCTTCAAAATGCCTGTGTTGCAGCTTTATTGCAGTGACCAGTGATCGCCGCCGGACCTTGAGTCATAGCTATCGCCCCCGTTATGCGGCTAGTCACTGTCACCGCAGCCATCAACTGCTGCGGCGCTTTCTCAGCCGCGACACGCAGAGTCCCCTGGCCGGGACTCGCGGTTGTATACCGTTGGCGCCTGATGGACCTTTACCTTAACGCCTCGCGCGCCGAGGAAATGCTCGCGAGCTCAAGTTCCTATCCGAGCACCTGCCGCGCGACAGACCGACCCGCAGCTGATACGAGTACTACCGGAAGGAGTACGAATTCGCCGATTAGGTTCTATGCTCTCTTTCGCTCAGAAGCATAGGGTTCGTCCGCGGCGACGAATTCGGTCTCTTTCGACGCCGCCGCGCTCCACGCCTGCACGGGCGGGGAATCGAGCAGCGCCCGTTGGTATGCCTTGGCGGGTCCGCGCAACTCCACTCCGTAGGTGATGAAGCGCGTCGCGACCGGCGCATAAAAGGCGTCCGCCGCGCAGAAGTCTCCGAAAAGAAAGGGCCGTTTCGCCTCCGCCCAGATCGCGCTGATGCGTGCGATGTTCCTTGCTACCGAGTCGTTCATGCCCTTACCCGGGTAGCGACCGCGAATGTTCATGGGCATCGCGTCCCGCATTGCCCCGAACCCCGAGTGCATTTCCGCGGCGAGCGAGCGTGCGCGGGCGCGCGCGCTGGCCTCTCGCGGCCAGATCCCGTGTTCGGGGAAAAGCTCGTGCAGCCGCTCCGCGATGGCGAGCGTGTCGTAGGTGACGAAGCCCGCGCCCGGCTCGCCCTCCCATAGAGCCGGCACGAGTCCGGAGGGTGACAGCGTGCCGATCTGCTCGTCCCATTCTGTCGATTCGAACTTGAGCATGCGCTCGGCGAAGGGGATGCCACGGGCATGCATCAGCACCCAGGAGCGCATCGACCAGGATGAGTAGTTCTTGTTGGCGATGATCAGGGTCAGCGATACATTCATGAGCAAGCTCGCGCCTGAACGATCCGGTTCGCCGTGGGAGAAAAACCGCCTGACGGCTTCTCGCCGTAGGCGTAGCTGGAGAGGGCCCAGACAATCGAAACGGTAATGCCCATCGCCACCATCAAGGCACCGAGCTGCTGCTTGGCATCGACCCGTTTCATGGCGCACTCCCTTTTGTGAATTGTGTTCAAGCGTCGCGCCCGCATGGTAGGCGCGCCTGAGCAGGGCGAAAAGCGATATGTTTTTTCCTTCTATGTGAGCTATATTCACAAGCGATCGTGACCCGCAACCTTCCGCCGCTCAGCGCGCTGCGCTCGTTCGAGGCGGCAGCGCGCCTGCAAAGCTTCTCGCGTGCGGCAGACGAGATCTCGGTCACGCATGGCGCCGTCAGCCATCAGGTCCGTTCGCTCGAGCGTGCCCTTGGGGCGGCACTCTTTCTGCGTAACGGCCGGCGCGTGGTGCTGACCACAGCGGGCCGGCACTTCGCCGAGCGCGTGCGCGCCGCGCTGCAGGACCTCGCCGAGGCCGCCCAGTTTGTCCGGCGCTCCGAGCACGACCGTGCCGTCTCGGTGAGCATGCTGCCGTCCTTCGCGGCACGCTGGCTGATGCCGCGGCTCGGACGTTTCATGCAGCGCCATCCGGCCATCGCCGTGAACATCCACACCTCGAACACGCTGGTAGATTTCCAGCGTGACGACGTCGACCTGGCGATCCGCATCGGCAGCGGCCGCTGGCCGGACTTGGAAGCTCACAAATTCATGGATGAGGAGTACTTCCCCGTCGCCAGCCCGCGCTTCAACCGTGGACGGCTGCCTGCGCATCCTGCGGAGCTCGGCAAGTTCCAGCTGATGCGCTCCAATGACGAGCCGTGGACGCCCTGGTTTCGCGCCGCGGGCGTGCGGTTGAAGGAACCGCACAGCGTCATCTTCACCGACTCCAACCTGCTGCTGCAGGCAGCGGTCGATGGCCGGGGCATCGCGCTCGCGAGAAGCAGCATCGCGGCGGCGGATCTTCGCGCAGGCAAGCTGGTGAGGCTGTTCAAACTCGCCGTGCCCGCCCACGGTGCTACCTATCTGGTCTGGCCAAAGGATAGATTGTCGGCGAACGCAATACTTGTCCGAGATTGGTTACTTGAGGAGCGCCAGCGCGAAGGCTGAGGATTAACGTGCGCAACCGCCTCTTCCCTCGCCTCAAGATCTCGCAAGTCTCGTGGCGCGACGCGGCGCTGACGTACGGGCCGTTCGTGCTGCTGCTGATCGCGGTGGTGTGGCTCGGACTGCATTTCATGCAGCCGGCGCCGCCCGACACGATCGTGATGACGAGCGGCGCCGACGGCAGCATGTTCCAGGTCTACGCGGGGCGCTACGCGAAGATCCTTGCCCGGCAAGGAGTAAAGCTGAAAATCCTGCCGTCGCAGGGCTCGCTGGAAAACCTCAAGCGCCTAAGCGATGAACAGTTCACGGTGGACGTGGGCTTCGTGCAGGGCGGTATCGCGAGCCTTGGCGATGCGAATGAGCTCGTGTCGCTCGGCAGCGTGTTCTACGTGCCGGTGCTCGTCTTCTATCGCGCACCGCAGCCGATCAAGCTGCTCTCGGAACTCGACGGCAAGCGAATCGCCATCGGGCGCGAAGGAAGCGGCGCGCGCGTGCTGGCGGAGACGCTCCTCAAAGCCAATGGCATCGAAGCGGGCGGTAAATCGAAGCTCGTCGACCTCGAGGGCAAGGCTGCGCAGGACGCCCTCGTAAAAGGACAGGTCGACGCCGCGTTCGTCATGGGCGACTCGGCCACGCCGGCCACGATGCGCGATCTCATCCATACGAGCGGCATCCGGCTCTTCGATTTCGTGCAGGGCGATGCGTACGTGGGGCGCTTTCGCTATCTCACGAAGCTCGCGCTGCCGCCGGGCTCGCTCGACCTTGGGAAGAACACGCCGCCGCAAACGCTGACGATGGTGGCGCCGACGGTGGAGATCATCGCGCGGCCGGGCCTGCATCCGGCGCTCTCCGACATGCTGATCCAGGCGGCGCAAGAGGTGCACGGTCGCGCCACGCTGCTGCAGAAGGCGGGCGAATTTCCGGCGCCGCTCGAGCATGAGTACCGCGTGAGCGACGACGCCAATCGCTACTACAAGTCCGGCAAGAGCTTCGTCTACCGGCACCTGCCGTTCTGGCTCGCGAGCCTCGTCGATCGCATCGCGATCGTGCTGGTGCCGCTCGCCGTCATCCTGATCCCCGGCCTCAAGCTCGTGCCCATGCTTTACAAGTGGCGCATCAACGCGCGCATCTACCAGCGCTACGGCGAGCTGATGGCGCTCGAGCGGATGGCGTTTGGCGATACGACGCGCGAGCAGCGCGCCGATCTGCTCAAGCGCCTCGACGAGATCGATCGGCGCATCGTCACTGGCAAATTGCCGGCCTCCGCGGCCGAGCAGCTCTATGTCCTGCGCCAGCACATTCATTTCGTGCGGAACCGGCTCCTCCAGGACGCCAAGAACGGCCTAGCTCACTAAGCGTTTTCCATGACACGGGCACTTCGCTTGCTCGGGGGTCAGACTCGTAGTGCCTTGATCAACGCAAAGGAGAAAGCCATATGGTCCTGAAAGGTATCAGCGCCGCGGTCGCGGCGGCTTTGGTGTGCGCGGCGTGCGCACAGAGCGGTAGCAGTGCAGGCAGCGGCAGCAGCGCGGGGACAGGTACCTCGGCCGGCGCCACCACCGGCACGACGACGACCACGCCCTCCACGCCGAGCTCGAGCAGCTCCGCCTCGGGCAGCACGAGCAGCTCCGCGACGGCGACAGACAGCACCTCGGCCGGCTCTAGCTCGCCGAGCTGCACGGGCCCCGATTGCCCGAAGGGCAGCGCATCGAGTGGCAGCAGCGCGACCCCGAGTAGCTCGGGCACCGGCTCCGCCTCGAGTGACAGCAGCGCGTCAGGCAGCGGCTCGGCCTCGAGCGGCAGCAGCTCGTCTCCGAGCAGCTCCAGCCCAAGCACCTCGTCCCCGAGCAGCAGCTCGACCGAGCGGCGCGACTAGGCGACGCTGTTTCGCTTCCGGGCTGTCCGTCGCACGGATGGCCCGGAGGCCTTCCTACCGCAATAGCGCCCCGCGCCGCCTCATTCGCAGGCGTAGCGCACCACTTCCTCGGTCAGATCCCCGGACAGGCCGAGCGCGATCCATCCGGCCCCCCGCAGTATGAGCGTCGCTACATGCAGATGGACCTCGCCCTCGCCCTCGATCGTCACGAAGGTGCCGTTCGTGCTGTGGTCGCGCAGCACGAACTTGCCCTCCCGCCGCACGATGTCGCAGTGGCGCCGTGACGCGGTCGACTCGCCGATCACGATGTCCATCCCCGGATCCCGGCCCAAGGTAACGAAGTCGTTGTCGCGGCGCCGCAGCACGATCTTGCCGCGATAAGAAAGCCGCAGCGCCCCCGGCTGTGGCGCGGCGGCGCTTTTCTGTGCGGCGAGGATGCGGCTCCCGGCGTCGCGCCACGCGACTTCGCGCAGCACCTGGCCGTCGATTACGGCCACCGAAGCCAACGGCCGCAGCGCGGTGCGCACGCTCGGGCTGAGCGTGGACGCCGTGTCGGCGGACGTGACGATCTGGCCATCGCGGGCGTGCCTGGAAAATTCGAGCGCCAGGTCGACTGTCTGGCCGCGCACCCGGGTTCCCTGCTGTGTCACCGTGCCGGTCTGGTATCCGATGCGCACCTGCATGTCGGCCGGCTTGTGGCCGCCCGCCTCGGCGTAGGCCTGCATGCGCGCCGCCGCCGCGGTCGCCGCGTCGGGGCTCGCAAAGAGCGCCATTACCGCGTGCGCCTGCTTCTCCAGCACCCGGCCCCCGCTCAGTTCGGCCGCCTGGCTCAGCCCGGCGACGCAGCGCACGCGCCGCCGCGCCGCCTGCGCGCGCAGGCGTTCTCCACCGTCCACGCGCGCATAAAGCACCGTGGTGCGGCGAGGCGCCGTGGCCTCGATCTCTTTCTTCAATGCGCGTTCGACTACCCCCATGGCCTACCCCTTTTTTGTGGTTATTCAATTTGCATATGCGATACGATATGCATGATGCAAGGAGATGTCAAAAACGGCAGCGCCGACCTGGCGGCCGCGAGGCGCGCCCTGCAGCGCTTGCGCGAGCGCGCCTCCACGGTGCGCATTGCCACCGACACGGGAATCCACCAGAGCCAGGTGTCGCGGCTCCTGCGCGGGCAATTCCAGCGCATCTCCCCGAACGTCCGGGTGCTGGTCGCCTATGCCGCGCAGGCAAAGGCGCGCCGGCCGCAAGGACCGGCGCCGGCGGCCAAGGCGGCGGTGATCAAGGCCGCGCTTCGCACGTGGGACGCGACCCCCGAGGGCGCCCGCGCGTTGGTCCGACTTTTACGGTCGGTACGGGAGTTGCGACGCGGAAAACCGCCGGCATGAGCCGGACGGATGTCTTTTCCACGCGCCGAGCAAAACGTCATCGCCGCGGCGGACCGGCGGCGATAAGTTTTGGCGCATGCCTTACGCGCTCTATTACGCGATCGCGGCCGCGCCGCCGGAGCTCACGCCGCAGCGGCTCGGCAGCCTCGTGCCCGTGCACTTCTCCACCGAGCAGGACGCGCTCCACGCTGCCGCGCTCGTCCTGCGCGGCGGCCAGCACGTGTGGCTCATCGAAGGACCCGATGTGCATTACAGCGCCGACGAGGTGAAGGAGCGCTGCCGGCCGATCCTCGAGCTATTCAGCCGGTCTACCCGGCACAAGCGCTAGACGCACTACTGTTTCATTGCCGCAAGCAGGCGCTTGACGAACTCGTCGAGCGCGCCGCGCTCGATCCAGCGCACCACCGCGACGAGGTCGTGCTCCGGATCGACGTAGATCATGTTGGTGCCGTTGCCGAGATGCGCAAAGGCGCTCGCCGGCGCGCTCGGCAGGAGCTTGCGGTCGCGATTGTTGTACCAGTTCATGAAGCCGTAGCTCGGCTGCACCGGCGTGGGCGTGAGCGCCCATTGCACCCATTGCTCGGAGATGAGCTGGCGGTCCTTCCATTTTCCTCGCCGCAGCGTGAGCACGCCGAAGCGCGCCATGTCGTAGGCGTCGATGAACATGCCGCCGCCCCAGTGCCCGCCGCCCGAGACCGACTGCACGAGCTCGCCGTCGAGCACGACCCAGGAGTTCTCGTACCCGTACCAACGCCACGTGGTCGAGGCGCCGATCGGATCCATAATCGCTTCCTTCAGCACGGCGGGAAGCGGGCGGCGCCATACATTGAGCAGCGCAAGCGCGAATACGTTGACCCGCACGTCGTTGTACTTGTACGCCGTGCCCGGCGCATTGCGCGGCCGCGACAGCCACTCCTGCGGCTTGTCGCTCGGCCGATCGGCCCAGTCGGGCTTGCCCCAGAGCGTGCCCTCCCAGTCGCTCGTCTGGCGCAGCAAGTGGTTCCACGTGATCTGGCGGTTGTGCGGCGTATCGAACAAGTACCGGAGCTCGCGCTTGCCCTGCTCCTGGATGGGCGGCACATAGTCGCGCACGAGGTCGTCGATGCTGCGGATGAGGCCGCGGTCGTAGGCGACGCCGGCCACGCTCGAGAGGAAGCTCTTCGTCACGCTGTGCGTCATGTCCACGCGCCGCGGCTCGCCCCATTCGGCGACCACGTAGCCGCGGCGCACGATCACGCCGGTTGGCTCGCCGCGGTCCTTGATCGGGCCGATCGGGTTGCCGTGCGGCTCGCGGCCGAAGGTCTGGTAATGATTGAGCGTGAGATCGCGCGGATTCTTCGACTCGGCCGCGACGGCAAAGTCCACCGCTTCCTTCAGCCGCTGAGCGTCGACGCCGCCTTCCGCCGGGTTCTTGCGCTGCCAGACGGCGTCCGGGTAATACGGCTGCGCCGAGGCAACGAGCGAAACCAGCAGGAACGCAAGCGGTAGCGGCCGGTGCACGCGCGCAGTTTAACGTGACGCCATGTCGAAAAAAGAGCTACAGCAACATCGACGTATTCCGACCTCGGCGGGCATCGCCTTTTTTGCTAGCGTTGCAATGGCCATGGACGACGTCCGTTCGCTGCGGATATTGATCGTCGACGACAACCAGGACACGCTCTTGACGCTGGGCGCGTGGCTGAAGGCGAACGGCCATGTGATTCGGACGCTGGCAAACGGGACGCGGGCCATCGAGGCGGTCAGCGAGTTCGAGCCGGACGTGTGCATCCTCGACATCCAGATGCCCGGAGCCAACGGCTTCGTGATCGGCCGCGAGCTGGTAGAGACCTATGGCGCGGCGCGCCCGTTCTTGATCGCCATCTCCGGCAAGTTCTTCAGCACCGCGGACCGGCTCGTCGCGCTGAAGTGCGGCTTCGACCATTTCTTGGAGAAGCCGGCCGACCCGCGCGAGATCTCCAACATCCTCAACGAAGTTGCCCGGCGCAACGGGCCAGGCGCGCCGTCCTGATTCACTCCTCGAGCGCCGCGCGCAGCTTCTCCGGGGTAATGCGCACGTCTACCCCGGCGCGCTCCTCTTGGAGCGTCATGGCGGCACGGAAGTCGCGGTCGATCCAGCCGCGCTCGATCGCGCGCGAGAGCTCATCGAGCGCGATCTGGCCGATCTTCATCGGCACGCCCGCTTCTCGCGCGAGCTCGAGCGCGAGCGTCGCGTCCTTGTGCGCAAGCCGCAGGCTGAATGCCGCCGGGTCGTATTTCCCCGGCAGGAAATGCTCCGCCAGCCGGTCGAAAGTGCGCTTGCGCCCGGTGGCGCCCTGGCGCAGCGCGCGGAAGAGCGCGAGCGGCTCGACGCCCGCCTTCACGCCGAGCGTAAAGATTTCCGCCATCGCCGCATGGATGGCGAAGCTCCCGCAGTTGTGCGCGAGCTTCGCTACCGTACCCGCGCCGATCGCGCCGATGTAGAGCGGCTGGTCGCCGATCGCGCGCAGCACGCTCTCGTAGCGCTCGTACGTCGCGCGCTCGCCACCGACCCAGATCGCGAGCTTGCCGCTTTTCGCGCCGCTCGGGCCGCCGCTCACCGGCGCATCGAGGAATTGCACGCCCTCTCTCGCCAGGTCGCCATGCAACCGCCGCACGCGGCTCGGCGAATTGGTGGAAAGATCGAACCATGCGGTGCCGGGCCGCAGCACCGGCTTCAGCTTCGCTGCCACCGCATCGACGTCGTCCGGCCCCGGCACCGAGGTAAACAGCAGCTCGCAGTCCTGCACCGCGTCCGGCGCGGCGGCGAACCAGTTAAAGCCTTCGACGCGCCGCAGATCATGCGCGCGCACCTCGTGACCCGCGCGCTGCAGATTGGCGGCCATCGGGCCGCCCATGGTGCCCAAGCCAATGAACGCGAGCCTCATGGCTTGTGCTCGGCGAGCACCTCTTTGGCGATCAGCGCGGCGCTGCCGGCGCTCGGCCAGCCGCAATAGAACGCGAGGTGGGTGATGAGCTCGACGATCTCCTCGCGCTTCACGCCGTTGTCGAGCGCGCGCCACAGATGCCCGCGGAGCTGGTCGGGCTGCGCGAGCGCCACGAGCGCCGCCACGGTGATGAGGCTGCGGTCGCGCTTCGCCAGCCCGGGGCGCTCCCAGACATCGCCGAACACGACCTTGTCGGTGAGCTCGCCCAGCTTCGGAAAAACATCGCGCACTCTTCCGATGGTGGACGGCGGTGGCGTGCGTGCAGCCATGCGAACCTCCTCCGGGGTAATGACGCGATCGACTCTATCATGCAGCGCATGAGCACCGCGCTCCCCGAATCGCCGTACGCCTGGGTGCGGCTCGGCGCGTCGCTCGCGCTGATGACGCTCGGTGGCGTGGCGATGTACGGCGTGGTGGTGGCGCTGCCGGCAGTGCAGGCCGAGTTTGGCGTCGCGCGCGCCGACGCGTCGCTTCCCTACACGCTCACCATGATCGGCTTCGGCATCGGCGGCATCCTGATGGGCGCGCTTGCCGATCGCTACGGCGTGATCGTTCCCGTGGTGCTCGGCGCGCTCGGCCTTGGCACCGGCCTGATCCTCGCCGGCATGTCGGCGAGCGTCCTGCAATTCGCGCTCGCGCACGGCTTCCTGGCGGGTCTCCTCGGCTGCTCGGCGACCTTTGCGCCGCTCGTGGCGGACACATCGCTCTGGTTCACCAAGCGCCGCGGCATCGCGGTGGCGATCGTCATCAGCGGCAACTATCTCGCCGGCGCGGTGTGGCCGCCGGTGCTGCAGCAGCTTTTCGACCGCGCCGGCTGGCGCGCGACCTACATCGGCGTCGGCATCTTCTGCATCGTGGTGATGCTCGGGCTCGCTCTCGTGCTGCGCAAACGGCCGCCCGCGCTCAGCACGGCAAGCTCAGCCACGGTAGCGGCGAAGCCGGAGCGGCCGCTTGGCCTGTCGCCGAATGCGCTCACCGTGCTGCTGAGCATCGCCGGCGTCGCCTGTTGCGTCGCCATGTCGATGCCGCAGGTCCACATCGTCGCCTACTGCGGCGACCTCGGCTACGGCAGGCAGCGCGGCGCGGAGATGCTCTCGCTGATGCTCGGCTGCGGCATCGTCAGCCGGCTCGCCTCCGGCTGGATCTCCGATCGCATCGGCGGCCTGCGCACGCTGCTCCTCGGCTCGGTGCTGCAGGGAATTGCGCTGGCCCTATTTCTACCGTTCGATGGGCTGATATCGCTCTATGTGGTGTCGGCGCTCTTCGGGCTGTTCCAGGGCGGGCTGGTGCCCGCCTACGCGCTCATCGTGCGCGAGTACTTCCCGCCGCGCGAAGCGGGCACTCGAGTGGCGATCATCCTGATGGCTACGCTCTTCGGCATGGCGTTCGGCGGCTGGGTCTCCGGCGCCATCTTCGATTCCACGGGTTCGTACCGCGCCGCCTTCGTGAACGGCATCGGCTGGAACCTGCTCAACCTCACGATCGCCGCGTGGCTCGTGCGGCGCGCGTTTTCCACAGCTCCCAGGGCCGCTCCAGCGTTCCGCGGTTAGCAGCCGTGGACCGGCGACCCTCCTCATCGGACAAGAACGCGACGGGCCCTTCGATCTCGCCCACCACGGTCATGCCGTGGCCGCGCATCAGCACGCAGTTGCATTTGCCGAGCGCGCCGGCGAGCGCCGCGCCGAGCGGCCGGTCGCGCACCAGGAGATCGTTCTCCTCGCGCACCTTGCGGATGTCCCACACCGGCGCGCCGGACCAGAGGAACGAGCCCATGTGGTAGATCGGCCGCAGCTTCGTCTGCGTGACCCCGTATGGGATCACCGAGGGCGAGTGGCTATGCACCACGGCCATCACTTCGGGCCGCGCGCGATAGATCTCGCCGTGGATATAGCGCTCGATGAAGCCCTTGCGCTTGTCACCCGTTACGGCCTCGCTGTCCGCGCCCCATTCGATGAGATCGGCGGCGGTGACGAGCGCCGGCGCGCGCGAGCGCGACATGATGAAGTGCTCCGGCCGCTTGTCGCTCCGCGCACTCAGGTGCCCATACGCATCGAGCACCTCGTGCTCGGCGAGGATGCGGCTCCCGGCGACCAAGTCCTCGACGAGCGCCTTGCTCGCCGCGAGCTTCGGCATCAGCCGCGGCGCGCGCTGGCGCCGGTGCCGGCCACCGGCGCGTCGTAGCCCGGTTTCACGCGCACGTCGACGACGCACACCGCGCCGCCCTTCACTTCGCGGATGGCGCGCTCGATCGCGGGCTTCAGCTCCGCGAGCTCCTTTACCGGGCCGATGCCGATCGCGCCTTGCGAACGCGCCATCATCGCGAGGTCGATGTCGGGTTCGTCGATGCGCTGGCCGATCCACTTGTTCTCGACCGGCCGGCCGCGTTCCTTGGCCACGCGCTCCTGATGCATCTCGTCGTTATAGAACGAGCGATTGTTCGCCACGAGGAAGAGGCACGGCAGCTTGTAATGCGTCGCCGTCCAGAGCGCCGTATTGCCCATGAGGAAATCGCCATCGCCCATGATCCCGACCACTATGCGGCCCGTGCCGTTCAGCGCGAGCGCCGCACCTACGGTGCAGCCGGGCCCCGCGCCTACGCCGCCGCCGCCATCGGCGCCGAGATAGTCGAGCGGATGCCGGAAGTGGCGATACGCGCCGTTCCAGCCGAGCGGGAGCTTCGAGAGGCACACATCCATGCCCATCGTGAGCTCATTGAACACTCGCGCGAGCGCCCGGATGGAAACCGCCGTGTCCGCCTCCATCTTCGGCTCGGCGCGCGGCTGCACCGCCGCAGGGCGTGACCGTACGGCATCCAATAGCAGCGGCACAGCCACGTCCGGCTCGCACATCAAGTACACATCCGCGGGCGGCAGGCCCTGGTAGTCGGCGCTCCAGCCTCGATGGATGTGCGCGTCCGACGAGATGCGGATCACCTTTGCGCTCACCGGCCCATCGCCCCACGCCGCCTTGAGCGTCCCGGCGGTATCGATCCAGTCGAGCGACGCGATCACGTCGCACTCGCGCAGCAGCGCGCCGTCCGGGAACGTTGCCGGCGGCGCCGCATGCAGCGGGTGATCGGTAGGAAAGGCGCACGCCGCCTTGATGTCGGTGAAGACCTTCGCCTGGATCTTCTCGGCGAAGGCGACGCGCGCCTTCCAGCCTGCCACGCTGCGGCTTACGCGGCCGATGAGCAGCGCCGGGTTTTTCGCACCCGACAGTAATTCCGCCGCCTTTGCCACGGCGGCGGCTTCCGGCTGGACCGCGGCGGGAGGCGCGAAGCGCGAGACATCGGGCAGCGGCGGCAGCGCTGCGATCTTCGATTCCTGGAGCGCGGCGTCGAGGTTGATGTACGTCGGGCCGCGCGGCGGCGTGTTCGCCATCTGCGCCGCGCGCAGCAGCGCCTCGTACGCCGCCGGCACGGAGGCCGGCTGGTTGTCCCACTTGGTGTAGTCGCGCACCAGCGCGCCCTGGTCGGACGCGGTGTGGATCCAGTCGATCCATGGCCGGCGCTTCGCCGCGTCCCACGGCCCCGTCGCGCCGAGGATCAGCATCGGCATGCGATCGCACCAGGCGTTGAAGATCGCCATCGTGCCGTGCATCAGCCCCACGTTGGAATGGAGCACGACGCCCATCATGCGGCCGGTCGCCTTTGCATATCCGTGTGCGATAGCAACCGCCGATTCCTCGTGCAGGCAGAGCAGCATCTGCGGCCGCTCGTTGCCGAGATAGTTGACGATGCTGTCGTGCAGTCCCCGGTAGCTCGCGCCGGGATTGAGCGCGAGATACGGCAGCTCGATTGCGCGCAGCATCGCCGCGAGCGCGTCGCTGCCCCAGTGCTCGCGCGTCTCGGGGACAGACGCGGGAATGTCACGCACGATTTCACTCGCCACGGATATTGGCCTCCTTGATCACCTTGCCCCACTTCACGTAGTCGGCGTGAATCAGTTTCGCGAACTCCGTGGGCGAACTGGTTACTAGCTCGATACCTTGCGGCTCAAGCTTCGACTTCACGTCGGAACTGCCGAGTACACGCGCCACCTCACCGTTAACTTTCCTCACGATGTCGGTGGGCGTCTTCGCCGGCACAAAGATGCCGAGCCAGGTATCGACGGAGAAGCCCGGCAACGTCTCCGCGATCGCCGGCACGTCACCAAGATAGGCCAAGCGTTCTGGCGCCGTCGTGCCGAGCGGCTTAAGCCTGCCTTCCTTGACATGCGGCAGCAGGCTGTTCGGCGCGCCGATCCAGACCTGGATGCGGCCCGCGAGCAGGTCCGCCACGGCGGGCGCCGCGCCCTTGTAGGGCACGTGATTCATTTTGATACCCGTCGTGAGCTGGAAGAGTTCCGTCATGAGACGCTGTGGACTGCCGTTGCCCGACGAGCCGAAGTTGAGCTCGCCCGGATGCGCCTTCGCGTATGCGATCAGCTCCGGCACCGAACTCACCGGCAGCGATGAAGGCACGGCGAGCAGGAAATGGATGCGCGCGACTTCGGTCACCGGCATGAGGTCGGTGAGCGGATCGAACGACGTCGCCTTGGCGATGTACGGGTTGATAACGAACACGTTATCCGGCGCAAGCAACCAGGTGTAGCCGTCGGGCGCGCTCTTCGCAACCGCCTCGGCGCCGATGTTCTGGCTGCCGCCGGTGCGGTTCTCCACCACGATCGGCTGGCCCCAGGTCGCCTGCAGGTGCTGCGCCAGGGTGCGCGCGATGGTATCCGGCGAGCCGCCCGGCGGCAGCGGCACGACGATGCGCATCGGCCGATCCGGAAATCCTTGCCCGTAGGCGAAGCATGCGACCAGCGTCGTCGGTTGTTGCAACGCGCAGTTTACCTATTCGAAGGCGCGGCATACGATGAGCACCCCGCTCATTTCACCGGAAGAGGAGCCGCAATTGAGCCCCAGGAAAGCGATCATCGCCGTCGCGCTCGCGGCGGCAACAGTGCCGGCCACGGCACAGCAGGACGCACCGAATGACGCCAAGGCCTTCATCGATGCGACATGCAATAGCTGCCATCCGCTCGGCGCACGCGTCGGCACCGGCTACACCGAAGAGGGATGGAGCACGGTGCTGCGCATGATGATTAACCACGGCGTCGGAGTGCCGCCCGAGAAGATGCCGGCGCTCGTCGCCTACCTCGAGAAGACCTATCCCGTTCGCGGCCGGCCCGAGGCCGTGGTGGTTCCCGGGCCGATGAAGGTGACCATGCGCGCATGGGAAGCACCGACGCCCGGCTCGCGGCCGCACGATCCGCTCGCCGCGCGAGACGGCTCGCTCTGGTACACGGGCCAGATGGCGAACGTGCTCGGCCGCATCGATCCCAAGATGCGCACGGTCAGGGAGTATCCGCTGAAGACGGCGCACTCCGGGCCGCACGGCCTGAAAGAGGATCGGGCGGGCAACATCTGGTACACGGGCAACACCGGCGCGCTCATCGGCAAGCTCAACCCGAAGACGGGCGAGGTGACCGAGTACAAGATGCCCGATCCCGAGGCCAAGGACCCGCACACGCTGATCTTCGATAAGGCGGGAATCCTGTGGTTCACCGTGCAGAACGCGAACCGCATCGGCCGGCTCGACCCGAAGACCGGGAACATCAAGCTCCTCACGCCGCCGACGGCGAAGTCGCGCCCGTATGGCATGGCGGTCGACTCGAAGGGCAACGTGTTCGTCGTGCAGTTCGGCGTGAACAGCGTGGCGCGCGTCGATCCGAAGTCGCTGCAGATCAAGGAATACAAGCTGCCTGATCCGGGCGCACGGCCGCGGCGCATCGCCATCACGTCCGACGACATCGTCTGGTACACCGACTATGCGCGGGGCTTCCTCGGCCGGCTCGATCCCAAGACCGGCGAAGTGAAGGAGTGGCAATCGCCGAGCGGCCCGAAGTCCGCGCCCTATGGCATCTCCGACATCAAAGGCGTGCTCTGGTACAGCGAGTCCGAAGCGAGCCCGAATACGGTGGTGCGTTTCGATCCGAAGACGGAGAAATTCCAGACCTGGACCATTCCGGGCGGCGGCAACATCGTGCGCAACACCGATGTCACGCGCGACGGCAACTTCGTGCTGGCGAACAGCCTCACCAACGAGGTCACGCTGGTCCGTATCGGTAAATGACGACTGAATAAACGTGCGCCGGCGCTGTAAACCGTCGTAAGGAGGCGCCGATGCGACGTCTTGCTCTGCTGCTCTGGCTAGGCGGCGGCTTGGCCACCGCGCACGCGGCTGACACGATCGAAGGCTATTGGCAGGACACCGAACGCCGCATCCTCTATTCGCCGGACGCGCCGCCCGGCTATGTTTATGGGGGTTGGACCGAGGTCGACCAGCAGCAGACCTATCCGGCGGCCAAGCAGATTCGCCGCTCCGGCAGGGGCTATGAGCTCGTGGATCTGCTTTACGACGACGAGGAGCAGATCAAGGTCGTGCACGCCGGCGATGGGGGCATCGACTTCGTCCGCACCAACCGACTCTCGGGCTGCGCCACGAGCCACTCGTGCGTACTCGATCAAGCCGATGCGCTTTTCTGCACGCTCGAGACACGCTGCCCGCAGGCGGGCACCGAGCAGGTCTTGTGGCGCGGCGAGGAGCGCTACGCACGGCGGGTGAGCTGCGAGCGGGACGGCAAGCGCCAGCAGCAAGGCATCCCGGTGCGCTGCCGCTAGCTGCTCGGGTGCCGCGCCGCCTGGCGCGGCGTTAGCGCCGCGCGCCGCGAAGCTCGCGCCATGCGAGGCGCTATAGCGCGATGAAGACGGCTGATTCGCGCGCTTCGCGTTTATTGCATACCGCCTACTTTGCGCGCTTTGTCTTGTCGAGCGCGGCCTTCAGTCCATCGGTCAGCTTCTGCGCGTCGTCGTTCGCCCAGAAGTGCATGAAGAAGAGCCGCGGCTGCTCGTCGAGCATGTGGCTGTGCAGGGCGGTGACCTCAATGCCGTTGTCGCGCAGCGCCTTGAGCACCGGGTTCACCTCTTGCGCCGTAAGCACAAAGTCACCGGTGATGGCCGCTTTTCCGTTGCCGGTAGGCTGGAAGTTGATGACGATTCCCGATCCCATGCCGATCGGGATGTCCGTGCCGTGCTCCTTGATAGCGCCGGCGCGCGCGATGTTGAACTGGTAGACGCCGCCGTTGGCGGTGCCTTTCGCGCCGAGCGTGCCCTCGATCGCCGCCGTGTCGAGGTCGATGGAGGGCTGCGCGGCGCCCTTCGGCGGCGCGGCGAGAGGCGTCTTGCTCTCTTCGAGTGCGCTGTGCACCGCGGCCGCGAGCTTCGCGGCGTCGCCATGACCCTGGTAGTGCATGTACATCACCGCCGGAGTCGCGCGCAGCAGATGGTTGTGGATCGCCGTGATCTCGATGCCC
>VBCM01000106.1:0-321 GCA_005883675.1 Betaproteobacteria bacterium | reverse complement strand
GGAACGCGAGATACGAGCCGAGCGCGAGCGCCGGCCTAAGCTGCACGCCGTCGACGAGCACCGTGAGATCGCTGCGCGGGATGCCGACGCGGTAGACGCCGCCCGGCATTTCCGTCCCGGGGCGGCCAATCGCCTTGGCGACGGCATCCCACTCGCCTTCAGCCGCTGCGGCAGCCGTCGATACGCCGGCAGCGAGCACCACGAATAGCAAACGCTTCATTTCAGCTCCAAGATGAATGCAACAGGTTGCTCCCTATCCCCTGATTAATGGGTACACGATCAGTCCGGCCACCGCCGCGAGGCCGACGATCGCGGGCTCCG
>VBCM01000257.1 GCA_005883675.1 Betaproteobacteria bacterium | reverse complement strand
GATGTAGGGCGGCAGCTTGGAGCTCGACACCGAAAAGAAGATGAACACGACGAGCGCCCAGCACCAGAGCAGGAGCTCTGCATCGCTCCGCTCGCGCAACGCGCGCACCGCGGCGTGTCCGAGCGGCACGAGCCACGGCGCCATGCCGGCCGCAAGCACCGGCACGAAATACCACCACGGATGCACGCGCTGGTGCATCTCGGTGGTAAAGCGCTGAAAGTGCTCCTGCACGAAGAAGAAATGCGCGAATTCCGCGTTTGCCGCCGACACGGCGATGAACCACGGCGCGGCGATGACGAGGAAAAGCCCCAAGCCCGGGAGGATGCGCAGGCGCCGCATCAGCGACCAGTCGCGCCTGAGTACGAGGTAGAGCACGATCGCCCCGGCCGGCAGCACGATGCCGATCAGACCTTTGCTGAGCACCGCTAGAGCGCACGCGACCCAGAACAAGACAGGCCGCTCGAGCACCAGCGCAAAGATCGCCGCCGACAGGAAGAACGTGACGCTCATGTCGAGCGTATTCACCTGTCCGAGCACGACGTATAGCGGGCTGCCCGCCAGCACCGCGGCGGCATAGGCGCCCATGGGCGGACCGAACAGCCGATTGCCGGCATAGAGTGTGAGCGCGATGCCGGCGAGACCGAGGAGTGCGGTCCAGAGCCGCGCGACCCAGTCGCGTTCGCCGAGCGCCTTGAAGAGCGCGGCGGTGGCCCAGTACTGCAGCGGCGGCTTCTCGAAGTACTTGAAGCCGTTCAACCGCGGCGTCACCCAGTCGCCGCTCGCCACCATCTCGCGCGAGATCTCGCCGTAGCGGCTCTCGTCCGCCTTGTAAAGCGGCCGGATGGCGAGGGCGCCGAACCAGACCACCGCGAGCAGGACCCAGAGGGCCGCGCGGCCGGTCACTCGAAGAGCAGTGCCAGGGCGACGCGCCGCTCTTCAGCGACCAGGATGTTGTACGTGCGGCACGCGGCCTTGGTGTCCATGACCTCGAGCCCGACGCGAGCGGCGCCGAGCGGTGCGGTGAGCCGCGGATGCGGAAAGCGCTGGCGGGCTCCGGTACCGAGCAGCACGATCTCCACACCCAGGCGCGCGAGCTCGGCGAAGTGCTCCGCGGAAAGATGCGCGAAGTCGGCCGCGCTCCAGTCGCGCACTTCGGTTGCGGTGACGATGACGTTGCTATCGCGCCGCGCGCCGTTCACCGCGACGTAATCGTCGCCGTATGCCGTGATGGTGTTCGCGCCGCTCGCGCGGGTGGCGTGAAGTTTCACGTTACAATTTTAGCAATGCGTGAATTTTCAAGGATTAAGCGGCTCCCGCCGTACGTCTTCAACATCACCAACGAGTTGAAGATGGCGGCGCGCCGGCACGGCGAGGACATCATCGATCTGTCGATGGGCAATCCGGACGGGCCGACGCCGCCGCACATCGTGGCGAAGCTGGTCGAGGCGTCGCAACGTCCGGACACGCACGGCTACTCGGTCTCGAAGGGCATCCCGCGGCTGCGCAAGGCGATCTGCGACTGGTACAAGCGCCGCTACGACGTCGAACTCGATCCCGACAGCGAGGCGATCGTCACCATCGGCTCGAAGGAAGGACTCGCGCATCTCATGCTCGCGTGCCTGGAGCGCGGCGACACGGTGCTGGTCCCGAACCCGTCGTACCCCATTCACATCTACGGCGCGATCATCGCCGGCGCGGACATCCGCTCGGTGCGCATAACGGCGGGCGTGGATTTTTTCGCCGAACTGGAGCGCGCGATCCGCGAGCTCACGCCCAAGCCGAAGATGCTCGTCATCGGCTTCCCGTCGAACCCGACCGCGCAGTGCGTCGATTACGCCTTCTTTGAGCGGGTGATCGCGATCGCCAAGGAGCACGACATTCTGGTCGTGCACGACCTGGCGTACGCGGACATCGTATTCGACGGCTACCAGGCGCCGTCGATCATGCAGGTGCCCGGCGCGCGCGACGTCGCGGTCGAGTTCTTCACCATGTCGAAGAGCTACAACATGGCGGGCTGGCGCATCGGTTTCATGGTGGGCAACAAGGAGCTCGTGCATGCGCTCGCGCGCATGAAGAGCTATCACGATTACGGCAGCTTCACGCCGGTGCAGGTCGCTTCGATCGTCGCGCTCGAAGGTCCGCAGGCGTGCGTGACCGAGATCCGGCACACCTACGAGAAGCGGCGCAACGTCATGGTGAAAGCGTTGCACGACTCGGGCTGGCTGGTGGAGAAGCCCAAGGCGTCGATGTACATCTGGGCGAAGATCCCGGAGTTCTACAGCAAGCTCGGCTCGCTGGAATTCACCAAGCGGCTGCTCACGCAGGCGAAGATCGCGGTAGCGCCCGGCATCGGCTTCGGCGACTACGGCGACGATCACGTGCGCATCGCGCTCATCGAAAATGAGCTGCGCCTGCGCCAGGCGGCACGCGGCGTGCGCGACATGTTCCGGAAGGACGGACTGCTAAGAGGCGCGGCGTGAAGCCGATCCGCGTCGGCCTGCTCGGCATCGGCACGGTCGGCGGCGGCACCTGGGAAGTCCTGAACCGCAACGCCGACGAGATCCAGCGGCGTGCGGGCCGAGCGATCCAGATCACCCAAGTCGCCGAGCGCGCCAACGAGCTCGCGCGGCGCAAGGTCGGCGATCGCGCGCGCATCCACGGCGACGCGTTCGAGGTGGTGCGCTCGCCCGAGATCGACATCGTCGTGGAGCTCATCGGCGGCACCACGGTCGCGAAGGACCTGCAGCTCGAAGCGATCGCCAACGGCAAGCATGTGGTGACCGCGAACAAGGCGCTCCTCGCTCACCATGGCAACGAGATCTTCGCGGCGGCGCAGAAGAAAGGCGTGATGGTCGCCTTCGAGGCGGCGGTCGCCGGCGGCGTGCCGATCATCAAGGCACTGCGCGAGGGGTTGACCGCGAACCGCATCGAATGGATCGCCGGCATCATCAACGGCACCTCGAACTTCATCCTCTCCGAGATGCGCGAGAAGGGCCTGACCTTCGCCGCGGCGCTGCAGGATGCGCAGAAGCGCGGCTACGCCGAGGCCGATCCCACGTACGACATCGAGGGCATCGACGCTGCGCACAAGCTGACCATCCTCTCCGCCATCGCCTACGGCATCCCGATGCAGTTCAAGAAGGTGTACACCGAAGGCATCGCCAAGCTCACGCGCGAGGACATCGCCTACGCCGAGCAGCTCGGCTACCGCATCAAGCTGCTGGGCATCGCGCGTCGCGCGGCGAAAGGCATCGAGTTGCGCGTGCATCCGACGCTCGTGCCGACCCGGCGCCTGATCGCCAATGTGGAAGGCGTGATGAACGCCATCCTCGTCAAGGGCGACGCGGTCGGCGCCACGCTTTACTACGGGGCCGGCGCCGGCGCTTATCCGACCGCGAGCGCCGTGGTGGCTGACCTCGTCGACGTGACGCGGCTCATCACCGCCGATCCCGAGCACCGCGTGCCGCATCTCGCCTTCCAGCCCGATCAGCTTTCCGACACACCGGTCCTCGCGATACAGGACGTGGAGACGTCCTACTATCTGCGCATGCGCGTGCTCGACCGGCCCGGCGTGCTCGCCGACATCACGCGCGTGCTCGCCGACTGCAAGATCTCGATCGAGGCGATGGTGCAGCGCGAGCCCGGTGAGGGCGAGAGCCAGGTCGACATCGTCATGCTCACGCATCGCGCGCTCGAGAAGAACGTCGAGCAGGCCACCGCGCGCATCGAGCGGCTCGACACCGTCACCGGCAACATCGTGCGGCTGCGCATGGAGGAGCTGCTGTGAGGGCGCTCGCCGTGGCGCTGGCGCTCGCGCTGGCCATGCCGGCGGCGGCACAGCCGCCACCGCCGCAGAAAAAGCCGGCGGCGAAGCAGGTTGCGCACAAGAAGCCGTCGGCGCAGCAGGTGCGCAAGTTCGACGAGCTCGAGAAAAAGCGCGAACCCAAGAAGCCCGAGCGCCAGCGCGAGCCAAAGTAGCGCCGTGCTCTACGTCAGCACCCGCGGCGGCGGGAAGCCCCAGCGTTTCTCCGGCATCCTGCTCGAAGGCCTCGCCGCCGACGGCGGGCTGTATGTGCCCGAGCGCTTTCCGGCCGCCGAGCTTGGCCGCTGGCGGGCGCTTTCCTATCCGCAGCTCGCGCTGACGATCCTGCGCGAGTTCATGGACGACGTGCCCGCGCTCGACGAGCTCGTCGCGCGCACCTACACCGGGCGCATCTTCGGCAGTGATGACATCACGCCGCTGAAGACGCTCGAGCCCGGCCTGCATCTGCTCGCGCTTTCCAATGGTCCCAGCGCGGCGTTCAAGGATATCGCGCTGCAGCTTCTCGGCAATCTCTTCGACGGCAAGCGCCTGAAGATCCTCGGCGCTACCTCCGGCGATACGGGCACGGCGGCCGAATACGCGCTACGCGGCAAGAACGGCATCCATGTGTTCATGCTCTCGCCCTGGAAGCGCATGACCGCGTTCCAGCGCGCGCAGATGTACTCGCTGCAGGACGCGAACATCCACAACCTCGCGGTGAAGGGCACGTTCGACGACTGCCAGGACCTCGTGAAGAAAGTGAACGCCGACGCCCCGTTCAAGGAGCGCGAGCACATCGGCGCCGTCAACTCGATCAACTGGGCGCGGGTCGCGGCGCAGGTCGTGTACTACTTCAAGGGCTACTTCGCAGCGACCCGCTCGGACAACGAGCAGGTGAGCTTCACCGTGCCGACCGGCAACTTCGGCAATATCTACGCCGGCTACGTCGCGCGGCGCATGGGATTGCCGATCCGGCGCCTGATCCTCGCGGCGAACGAGAACGACGTGCTGCATGAATTCTTCGCCAGCGGGCGCTATCGTGTGCGCAAGAAAGCGAAGGCCACCTCCAGCCCCTCGATGGACATCTCTAAGGCGTCGAACTTCGAGCGCTATGTATACGAGCTCGTCGGGCGCGACGGCGCGCGCGTGCGCGACCTGTGGCGCCGGCTCGAGGCCGACGGCGAGCTCGATCTCGCCAGCTCGCCTTACTTCCCGCGCGTCGCCGAGAGCGGCTTCGTCTCTGGCCGCAGCACGCATGCCGATCGCCTCGCCACCATCCGCCAGGTGTATCGCAAATACGGCGCGATGATCGATCCGCACACCGCCGACGGAGTGCATGTCGCGCTCGGCTACCGCGAGCCCGGGGTCGCGCTCGTCTGCCTCGAGACCGCGCTGCCGGTGAAATTCGCCCAGACGATCCGCGAGGCGCTCGGGCGTGAGCCCGAGCGGCCGGCGGAGTTCGCGGGGCTGGAAGAGCGGCCGCAGCGCTACGAGGTGATCGAGCCTGACGTCGAGCTCGTCAAGCGTCACATCGCCGCCGCATGAAGACCGAAAAGAACGTCCTTGGCGGCGAGCTGCGCGCGTGCAGCTACGCGCCGCTCACCGGCTACTTCCGCGATGGCTCATGCGCGACCCACGACACCGACGGCGTCGCGCATCTCGTCTGCGTGCAGGTCACGGAGGAATTCCTGGAGTTCAGCGTGTCGCGCGGCAACGACCTCGTCACGCCGCGGCCCGAGCTGCGCTTCCGCGGCCTCAAGCCCGGCGACCGCTGGTGCCTGCA
>VBCM01000105.1 GCA_005883675.1 Betaproteobacteria bacterium | reverse complement strand
CCTGATGTCGATTTGACCGGTCCCCGAACGACTATAGGCATGAACCTTAAATACGGATGGGTGATGGTAGCCATCGGCGCGCTGATGAGCTGCGTTGCGGTCGGCGCGATGATGTCGCTCGCGGTGTTCCTGCAGCCGATCACGCAGGCCACTGGCTGGTCGCGCGCCGGTGTGTCGAGCGCCATGACGCTCAATTTCCTCATCATGGGAGCGGCCGGCTTCGGCTGGGGGGCGCTGAGCGATCGCTACGGCACCCGGCCGGTGGTGCTGGCGGGCTCGCTGCTCCTCGGTCTTGGCCTCGTCCTCGCCAGCCGGGCCGCGAGCCAAACTCAATTTCTGCTCGCTTATGGCGTGCTCGTGGGCCTCTCGGCCGGCAGCTTCATCGTGCCGATGATGGCGTCAGTCACCTCGTGGCTGACGCGCAATCGCAGCCTTGCGGTATCGCTCGTCTCTGCGGGCATCGGCGTCGCACCGATGACGATTTCGCCGCTTGCCGCCTGGCTGCTTGCGAGCCACGACTGGCGTAGCGCGCAACTGACCATCGGCCTGCTGGTCTGGGCGCTGCTCATTCCCGCCGCTTTGTTCGTGCGGCAGGCTCCGGGGGACGCAGTCCGCGGCGCAGCCGCCGAGCACTCGCCGACGCGTGTTTCCGAGGCGCTCGTTTCCGCCCCATTCATCGTGCTCGCACTCACGTTTTTCGCCTGCTGCGCGACGCACGCCGGCCCGATCTTCCACACCATCAGCTACGCGCTCGTCTGCGGCATACCCACAGTCGCGGCGGTGTCGATTTACAGCCTCGAGGGCCTGGCCGGCCTCGGCGGCCGCGTGGTGCTCGGCATCCTCGGCGATCGCTATGGCGCCAAGCGCGTGCTGATCGCCGGCCTGATGGTGCAGGCGCTGGGCGCAGGAAGCTTCGTCTTCGTCAACCGGCTGGAAGAGTTCTACGCGGTCGCGGCGGTATTCGGCTTTGCCTACGGCGGTGTCATGCCGCTCTATGCCGTGCTGGCGCGGGACTACTTCGGGCAGCAGATCATGGGTACCGTGCTCGGCGCCGCGGCGATGGTATCGAGCCTCGGCATGGCTCTGGGGCCCTCCGTCGGTGGCTGGATCTATGACAGCTTCGGCGGTTACACCTGGCTCTATATCGGCTCTTTCGCGATCGGCCTCGGCGCGGTGGCGATCGCATTCGCGTTCCCCGCACCCCGGCTGCGACCCCTGGCGCTTGCGGCGTGATCCGCGTCGAGGTGGTCTACGCCCGCCGGGAGGGCACCGATGTGGTGACAGTGCAATTACCGGCCGGCGCTACCGTGCGTGATGCCGTCGCTGCGGCCGGCATTGCGGACTCGCGAGCGCTCGGCATCTTCGGCAAGCGCGTACGCGCCGACTCGCCGCTTGCCGACGGCGATCGCGTGGAAATCTACCGGCCGCTGCTGCTCGATCCGAAGGAACGGCGGCGCCAGCGCGCCGCAAGGCGCCGTTGACCTATTTGCACCAGTCGGCGACCGTTTTTTGCTGGCGCGCGATCTGGCTGCTGCGCTGCTCGTCGTCCAGGTAAACGCGCTCGCCGGCCGCGTTCACGGTGCTCAGGCGCTGGCCGCTCTGAAGCTGGCGCAGGCTCGCCTGTGCGGAGTCGCAGTTGGTACGCTTCTCCTGCGCTTCGGCGCGCTCCTGCGCGGCCTTCTGCTCGGCTTCAGCGCGCTCCTGCTGGCGCTTTTGGAACGCCTGCTCCGGCGTGAGCGGTTTGTTGTCTTTGGCAGTAGGGTCCTTCCTCGCCTCCGGCGCGGCCGCCGGCGCGGAGCTCGGTGACGCTGCCCTGAGGCGCGTCACGTTGGCTGCGTCCGCGGGCGGCGTGTCGCCGTACTGCACTCTGCCGTTCTGGTCGGTCCACTTGTAGGTCTGCGCTGTCGCCGCGCCGGAAAGGGCGAGCGCGAGCAATATCGCGAATAGTCTTGTCATGTGCCGTTCAACGCTCCAGCCACAGAATGGATGACAGTATCGCATTTAGAGCGGCGCGGGCGCTCGTGTAAAATGCCGCTTTGCGAGAGAGCAATTCCATGCGGGTGATCCAGAAGGCGCTGACCTTCGACGATGTCCTCCTCCTGCCCGCCCACTCGCGCATTCTGCCGCGCGATGCTTCGCTGAAAAGCCGCCTCACGCGAGAGCTCGAGCTCAACATCCCGCTCGTCTCGGCCGCGATGGACACCGTCACCGAGGCCCGGCTCGCCATTGCCATCGCGCAGGAAGGCGGCATCGGCATCGTTCACAAGAATCTCTCTCCCGCCGCGCAGGCGGCCGAGGTGGCGAGGGTGAAGCGCTTCGAGTCCGGCGTACTGCGCGATCCGATGACCATCCCGCCCGACATGACGGTGCGCGAAGTGATGGCGCTGCAGCAGAGCCACAAGATTTCCGGCTTCCCGGTAGTGAAGAACGGCGGCAAGGTGGTCGGCATCGTCACCAACCGCGATCTGCGCTTCGAGGCCGACCTCGACCAGCCGGTGAAGGCGATCATGACGCCGCGCGCGAAGCTCATCACCGTGCGCGAAGGCGCGAGCCGCGAGGAGGCAATGGCGCTGATGCATCGCCACCGCCTCGAGCGCGTACTGGTCGTGGACGATGACTTCACGCTGAAGGGGCTCGTCACCGTCAAGGACATCCTGAAGGAAGTCGAGCACCCGAACGCCTGCAAGGACCCGCACGGCAAGCTGCGCGTCGGAGCAGCGGTCGGCGTTGGAGAGGGCACCGACGAGCGCGTCGCGGCGCTGGTTGAGGCCGGCGCCGACGTGCTCATCGTCGACACGGCGCATGGCCATGCCCAGGGTGTGCTCGATCGCGTGAAGTGGATCAAGAAGCGCTATCCGCGCGTGCAGGTCGTCGGCGGCAATGTCGGCACGGGCGATGGCGCGCGAGCGCTCGTCGAGCACGGCGCGGACGGCGTGAAGGTCGGCATCGGCCCCGGCTCGATCTGCACCACGCGCATCGTCGCGGGCGTCGGCGTGCCGCAGATCACCGCGATCCAGAACGTGGCCGCGGCGCTCGAAAAGACCGGCGTGCCGCTCATCGCCGACGGCGGCGTGCGCTACTCGGGCGACGTCGCCAAGGCGATCGCCGCTGGCGCGCACACCGTGATGCTGGGGTCGCTCTTCGCCGGCACCGACGAATCGCCCGGCGAAATGGAGCTCTACCAGGGCCGCTCGTACAAGGCTTACCGCGGCATGGGCTCGCTCGGCGCGATGCAAAAAGGCGCGGCCGATCGCTATTTCCAGGATTCGGACATGAACGTCGACAAGCTCGTGCCCGAGGGCGTCGAGGGCCGCGTGCCTTACAAGGGCAGTGCCGTGTGGGTGATCCAGCAGCTCGTCGGCGGCTTGCGCGCGAGCATGGGCTACACCGGCTGCGCCACCATCGACGATATGCGTACGCGCACGCAGTTCATCGAGATTACTGCCGCCGGCATCAAGGAATCGCACGTGCACGACGTGCAGATCGTGAAGGAGGCCCCCAATTACCGGGTCGAGTAAGCATCAGCGAATCCTGATCCTCGACTTCGGCGCGCAGTACACCCAGCTCATCGCCCGTCGCGTACGCGAGGCAAGCGTGTATTGCGAGATCCATCCCTGCGATGTGACGGACGCCTTCGTGCGCGAGTTCGGCGCCGCGGGCGTGATCCTCTCCGGCAGCCACCTGTCGGCCTACGAAGAATCGACCGCCCGTGCGCCGCAGGCAGTCTTCCAGCTCGGCGTGCCGGTGCTCGGCATCTGCTACGGCATGCAGACCATGGCGCAGCAGCTCGGTGGCCGCGTCGAAGCGGGAAGCGTGCGGGAGTTTGGCTACGCCGAGGTGCGCGCCCGTGGCCACACCAAGCTCCTCGACGGCATCGAAGACTTCCGCACGCCCGAAGGCCAAGGCATGCTCAAGGTGTGGATGAGCCACGGCGACAAGGTCGTCCACCTGCCGGCGGGCTTCGAGCTGATGGCTTCCACCGACGCCTGTCCGGTCGCCGGTATGGCGGACGAGTCGCGCCGCTACTACGGCGTGCAGTTCCATCCCGAAGTCACCCATACCCGGCAGGGCGCGAAGATCCTCCAGCGCTTCGTGCGCGATATCTGCGGCTGCCGCGGCGACTGGAACATGCCCGACTACGTCACCGAGGCGGTGGCGAAGATCAAGGCGCAGGTCGGCCGCGACGAAGTCATCCTCGGCCTCTCCGGCGGCGTCGACTCCTCCGTCGCGGCCGCGCTCATTCATCGCGCGATCGGCGAGCAGCTCACCTGCGTCTTCGTCGACCACGGGCTGCTGCGTCTGAACGAGGCAAAGCAGGTCATGGACACGTTCGGAAAACATATGGACATGAACATCGTCCATGTTGACGCGTCGTCCGAATTCCTGGCTGCCCTGGCCGGCGTCGCCGATCCGGAAGAAAAGCGCAAGATCATCGGCCGGCACTTCGTCGAGGTGTTCCAGCGCGAGGCCGGTCGCATCCGCAACGCCAAATGGCTGGCCCAGGGAACCATCTACCCGGACGTCATCGAATCGGCCGGAGCGAAGACCAAGAAAGCGCAGAACATCAAGTCGCATCACAACGTCGGCGGCCTGCCGGACACGCTGCACTTGAAGCTCCTCGAGCCGCTGCGCGAGCTCTTCAAGGACGAGGTGCGCGCGCTCGGCGTCGCGCTCGGCCTGCCGCGCGAGATGGTGTTCCGCCATCCGTTTCCCGGCCCGGGGCTGGGCGTGCGCATCCTGGGCGCAATCGAAAAGCCGTACGTCGAGCTCCTGCAGCGCGCCGACGCCATCTTCATCGACGAGCTGCGCGCCTCAGGTTGGTACGAGAAGACCGCACAGGCGTTCGCCGTGTTCCTCCCGGTGCGCTCCGTCGGCGTGATGGGCGACAGTCGAACCTACGAGCACGCGGTTGCGCTACGCGCCGTCCAGACGACGGACTTCATGACGGCGGACTGGGCGCCGCTGCCGCACGAACTGCTCGCCAAAATCTCCAACCGCATCATCAACGAGGTGCGCGGCATCAATCGCGTGACTTACGACATCTCGTCGAAGCCGCCCGCGACAATCGAGTGGGAGTAAAGCCCTTGCGGCGGCCAAGGAGCTTCCTTATGGTCTTGTCGTATGCGCGGTCGCTTGGCCCGCGGATTTACCCTCGTCGAACTGATGATCGTCGTGGCGATCATCGGCATCCTAGCGCTCGTCGCCATTCCGTCCTATCAGGCCTATACCACACGGGCGAAGATCTCGGAGGTGATCCTGGGCTTGAGCGCGTGCCGGGGCGCCGTGACAGAGGTGTATCAAGGCGGAGGCAGCGGCGCGCCGGGCGCGAACAACTGGGGCTGCGAAAGCGCCGCCGCTACGTCGAACTATGTGGCCAGCGTCGTCACGACGGCCAACGGCATGATCGTCATCACGGTGCAAAATCTTGGGGCTCTCAGCGGGCAAGTCGTGACGATGACGCCGCTGTCGAGCGCGAGCGCGGCGGCCGATGTGAGCACCGATATCGGAAAGGGCGTCTACGGCTGGCGGTGCGGCGCTTCAACAGACGGCACGACCCTCAATTCCAAGTACTTGCCGGGCAGCTGCCGATCCTGACTCGTGGCTAGCACAGAGGAGATGTATATGCGCCGCGCGCTTGAACTCGCGCGGCGCGCGGGCGAGGAGGGCGAGGTGCCGATCGGCGCCGTTGTGGCGCTTGGCGGCGAGGTCGTGGGCGAGGGCTGGAACCGGCCGATCGCGGCAGTCGATCCCACGGCGCACGCCGAAATCCAGGCGCTGCGCGCCGCAGCGAAGAAGCTCGGCAACTACCGCCTGACCGGCGCGGAGCTCTATGTGACGCTCGAGCCCTGCGACATGTGCGTCGGCGCCATGTTTCACGCGCGCATCGCGCGCTGCATGTACGGCGCCACCGATCCGAAGAAGCAGGTGCTGAAGAACCAGGTGCGCATCCAGGGCGGCTTGCTTGCCGAAGAGTCGGGCGCGCTGCTCAGCCGCTTCTTCGCCGCGCGCCGATGAAGATCGAGATCGATGCCGGCCGCCAGGAGCTGCGGCTGCTGCAGGGGAAGCGCGTCGTGAAGCGCTACTCCGTGTCCACCGCGAAGCGGGGACTGGGGGAAAAGAACGGCAGCCTGTGCACGCCGCGCGGGCGGCACATCGTGCGCGCCAAGATCGGCGCCGGGCAGCCGCAGGGCGCCGTGTTCGTGCGCCGGCGGCCGAGCGGCGAAGTCTGGACGCCCGAGCTGCACGCGAAGTACCCCGGGCGCGACTGGATCCTGACCCGGATCCTCTGGCTCTCGGGCTGCGAGCCCGGCCGCAATCGCCTGGGCGACGTCGATACGATGCGCCGCTACATCTACATCCACGGCACGCCCGACAGCGCCGAGCTGGGCAAGCCGGGCTCGATCGGCTGCATCCGCATGCGGAATAAAGACATCGTCGAGCTGTTTGACCTCGTTCCGCCCTATACCGAGGTCGATATCACCGAAGGCGAGGCCTGACGCACCCGTCAGGCCGGCTGTTCGAAACGGTTGCCCGCGCCGCTCGCGCGGGACTACAGTAGAACCCCACCCTCGGAGGAGCCAAGAATGATCCGTTTATCCATCAACGGGAAGACGCATAACGTCGAGGTCGACCCGAACACGCCGCTGCTCTGGGTGATCCGCGAGCAGGTCGGCCTGACCGGCACCAAGTACGGCTGCGGCATCGCGCAGTGCGGCGCCTGCACCGTGCACATCGACGGCGCGGCGGTTCGCTCCTGCTCCTTTCCGGTGAGCGCCGCGGCCGGCAAGCGCATCACGACGATCGAGGGCCTCGCGCAAGGGAAGAACCTGCACAAGGTGCAGCAGGCCTGGCTCGAGCACGACGTGCCGCAATGCGGCTATTGCCAGTCGGGAATGATCATGGCGGTCGCCGCGCTGCTGAAGGAAAAGCCCAAGCCTACGGACGCGGATATCGATGCCGCGATCACCAACATCTGTCGCTGCGGCACGTTCCAGCAGGTGCGCGAAGCGATCCACGCCGCAGCGAACGCCAACGCCAAGGCCTAGGGAGGACGCCATGCAAATGAATCGCCGCACGTTCATCATCGGCTCCGCCGCCGTCGGTGGCGGCCTCGCCCTCGGTCTGCGCCTGCCGTTTGGTCCCGACGTCGCACGCGCGCAAGATGGCTCGCCCGAGGTCGGCGTCTGGGTCGCGATCGCGCCCGACGACACCGTGAACATCCGTGTAGTGCGCTCCGAGATGGGGCAGGGCACCATCACCGGTCTCGCGCAGCTCGTCGCCGAGGAGCTCGAGTGCGACTGGTCGAGGGTGCGCATCGAATATCCGACCCCCGGCGAGAGTGTGAAGCGCAAGCGCGCCTGGGGCGACTTCTCCACCGGCGGCAGCCGCGGCATTCGCGAGTCGCACGAGTACGTGCGCAAAGGCGGCGCTGCCGCGCGCGTGATGCTTGTGCAGGCGGCCGCGAACCAGTGGAAAGTGCCCGCCTCCGAATGCACGGCAGCCAACAGCGTGATCACGCACGCGCCGTCGAAGCGCCGCACGACCTACGGCAAGGTGGCCGAAGCCGCTGCGCGCCTGCCGGTGCCGCAAGACGTCGCGCTGAAAGATCCGAAGACCTGGAAGCTCGCCGGCAAGCCGATCAAGCGGCTCGATACCCGCGACAAGGTGAACGGCCGGATGGTCTACGGCATCGATCTCAACATGCCAGGAATGCTGAACGCCGCGATCAAGGCCTGCCCGGTGTTCGGCGGCACGGTGAAGAGCTACGACGCCGCGCAGGTTTCCGGCATGCAGGGCGTGCGCAAAGTGGTGCAGGTCGGCGACGACGCCGTTGCCGTGGTCGCCGATACCTGGTGGCAGGCGAAGAGCGCGCTCGACAAGCTGCCGGTCGTGTGGGACGAGGGTCCGAATGCCAAGGTCTCGAGCGCGACGATCGCCGAGGTGCTGAAAGCCGGGCTCGACGCCGACCAGGCCTTCATCGGCAACCAGAACGGCAACGCCAAGGAAGCGCTGGGCGGCGCGGCGAAGAAGGTGGAAGCCGTGTACGCCTATCCGTTCCAGAACCACGCGTGCATGGAGCCGATGAACATCACGGCCCGTTACACGCCGGACAAGTGCGAGGTGTGGGGACCGACGCAGAACGGCGAAGGTGCCTTTGCGGCGGTGCTCGCGGCCTCGGGCCTGCCGGCGGAGAAGGTGGACGTCTACAAGACGATGCTCGGCGGCGGCTTCGGCCGGCGCGGCGCGTACCCGAACGATTACGTCACGCAAGCCGTGCTCATTGCCAAGCAGATGCCCGGCACGCCGATCAAGCTTCTGTGGTCGCGCGAGGAAGACATGCTGCATGGGCGCTATCACCCGGTGATGCAATGCCGGCTGACGGGTGGGCTCGATGCGAACGGGAACTTGAGCGCGCTGCATATGCGGCTCTCGGGTCAGTCGATCCTCGCCGCCGTCCGGCCGCAGGTCGTCCAGGAGCAGAAGGGCCGCGATCCGCTGTCGTTCCAAGGGGTGTTCGAGAGCGGTGAGCATGCCTTCACGTACGACGTGCCGAACCTGCTCATCGACCATGCGATGCGGAACACGCATGTGCCGCCAGGCTTCTGGCGTGGCGTGAACATCAACCAGAACGCCGTCTTCATGGAATGCTTCATGGACGAGCTCGCCGAAGCCGCCGGCCAGGATGCGCTCGAATTCCGACGGAAGCTCCTCGGCAAGAGCCCGCGCGCGCTTGGCGTGCTGAACGCGGTGGCCGAAAAGATCGGCTGGGGCAAGCCCGCGCCGAAAGGCGTGTATCGCGGGCTCGCGCACCTGAAGGCGTTCAACAGCTACGTCGCAGGCGCAGCCGAGATCTCGGTGACCGACGGCAACAAGGTGAAGATCCACCGCATCGTTGGTGCTACCGATCCGGGCTACGCGGTGAACCCGGCGCAGATCGAGCGCCAGGTCGCGGGCTCCTTCGTCTACGGCCTCTCGGCGCTCTTCTTCCAGGAGTGCACGGTGAAAGACGGCCACATCGAGCAAACCAACTTCCACGAGTACAACTCGATGCGCATAGCGCAGATGCCGAAAGTGGAGACGGTCCTCCTGCCCACGGGCGGCACGGTCTGGGGCGGCATCGGCGAGCCGACGATCTGCGTCGCGGCGCCGGCGGTGCTCAATGCCTACTACCGCGCGACCGGCAAGCGGATTCGCAGCGTGCCGCTCAAGAACCACGGGATCGAGCTCGTGTGACCAGCTGGGCGTTCGTGCTGCTGTTTCTTGCTGGCGCACGAGCGGATGAAATACCCGCTCCGCTGTCGGGCGCCAAGGGCGACCCACAGCGGGGGCGGGCGATCGTCGCCAATCGGCAAGTCGGCCTGTGTCTGCTGTGCCACAACGGTCCATTTCCAGAGGAGCGCTTCCAGGGCGACCTGGCGCCCGACCTGCGCGGCGTCGGCTCGCGCCTCACCGAGGGCGAGATCCGGCTGCGCCTCGTCGACCCGGCACGCGCCAATCCGCAGACCATCATGCCCGCGTATTACAAGACCGACGGCCTCACGCGAGTCGCGCCCTCTTATCGCGGCAAGCCGGTGCTCTCCGCCGAGCAGATCGAAGACGTGCTCGCCTATCTCGTCACGCTGAAATGACGACCCGGCGCCAATTTCTCGCGCTCGCCTGCGGCACGCTCGCGGCGAGTGAGCTGCGCGCGCAGCTCGATCCCAACATCCAGGCGAAGCGCAAGGCGGCGCTCGACGCGGCGATCAGCAAGGTGGTGGGAGATGCGCCGGTGCGCGCAGGCAGGGTGAAGCTCGACGTGCCACCGCTCATTGATAACGGCAACACCGTGCCGATTACGGTGACGGTGGACAGCCCCATGACCGCGGCGAGCTACGTGAAGGCGATCCACATCTTCACGGAGAAAAACCCACAGCCCTACGTGATCACTGCCCATCTCGGCCCGCGCGCCGGGCGGGCGACGCTCTCGACGCGCGCACGCATCGCGGATACCGGCCGAGTGATCGCGATCGCGCAGCTCTCGGATGGCTCTTACTGGTCGGACACCGTCTCCGTGATCGTGACGCTCTCCGCCTGCCTCGAAGACGGGCTCATCTGATGGCGCGCGTCGCGGTCACCGTCCCTGCGAGCGCCAAGCGCGGCGAGGTCATCGAGATCAAGACACTCGCCGCCCACGTCATGGAGACCGGGTTCCGGCGCACGCAGACCGGCGAGCTCCTGCCGCGCGACATCATCACGGACTTCGTCTGCACCTACAACGGCGTCGAGGTGTTCCGCGCGGAGCTGCATCAGGCCGTCGCGGCCAACCCGCTCATCGCCTTCACGACGGTGGCCACCGAGAGCGGCACGCTGGAATTCAAGTGGACCGGCGACAACGGCTACGTCGCCACGCACAAGGCGGAGCTCAAGATCGTTTGAGGGCCGCGGCGCTCTTCCTCGCCGCGTTTTGCGCCTGCACGCAGGCAGGCGAAATACCGCTCGCCGAGCGACGCTCGGGCTACGAATTCATGGGCCGCGAGACGCGCGCCATGCAGGATGACGATACAACGAACCCGGCGCTCTTCGCGCTGCTCGACGGCGAGACGCTGTGGAATCGGGCTGACGGCGCCGCGGGCCGTGCATGCGCCGCCTGCCACGGTGATGCGGCGCAGAGCATGAAGGGCGTCGCGGCGCGCTACCCGGCGATCGTCGGCGCCAAGCCGCTGAACCTCGAGCAGCGCATCAACGCCTGTCGCGTGGAGAAGCAGCGCGCAGCGGCATTTGCATACGAGAGCAAGGAGCTCCTCGCGCTCACCGCCTACGTGGCGCGCCAGTCACGCGGACTGCCGATCGCGATCGAAGCCAACGACACGACCCGGCCGTTCATTGACGCGGGTCGCGCGCTCTACGAGCGACGGCAAGGCCAGCTCAATCTCGCCTGCTCGCAATGCCACGACGACAACTGGGGACGAAGCCTCGCCGGCACGCCGATACCGCAGGCGCATCCGACCGGGTATCCGATCTACCGGCTGGAATGGCAAGCCATGGGCTCGCTCGAGCGGCGGCTGCGAAACTGCATGATTGGCGCGCGCGCCGAGCCTTACGCCTACGGCTCGCCGGAGATGGTCGAGCTCGAGCTCTATCTCATGTGGCGCGCGCGCGGCATGAAGCTCGAGACGCCGGCCGTGCGACCCTAGCGCAGCGCGGCGAGACGCTCGCGGTTGGGCTGGAGGATCACGCCCTTCTCGCAAATGATGCCGGTGATGAGCTCGGCCGGCGTCACGTCGAACGCGGGGTTTCGCACCTGCACGCCTTTCGGCGCCCAGCGGAGCTTGCGGTAGCCGAGCACCTCGTCCGCCGGCCGCTCCTCGATCGTGATGTGCGAGCCGTCGGGGATCTGCGGATCGAAGCTCGAGAGCGGCGCCGCCACGTAGAACGGAATGCCGTGGCGCTTCGCCATCACCGCCAGGCTGTAGGTGCCGATCTTGTTCGCCACGTCGCCGTTGGCGGCGATGCGGTCGGCGCCGACGATCACCACGTCCACATCGCCGCAGCTCATCAGGTGCCCGGCCATGCTGTCCGTGATCAGCGTGCAGGGAATGCCCTCCTGCAGGCATTCCCAGGCGGTGAGCCGCGCGCCCTGCAGGTATGGCCGCGTCTCGCAGGCGATGACGGATACCTTCTTTCCCTTTGCCGAGCGCACGACGCCGAGCGCCGTGCCATGGCCCGCGGTGGCCAGAGCACCGGTGTTGCAATGGGTCATGACGCGCGCGCCTGCTGGAATGAGCTCGGCGCCGCGCTCGCCGAGCGCCCGGTTTGCCGCCACGTCCTCCTCATAGATGGCGCGCGCCTCGGCTTCGAGATCCCGCGCCTTCTTCATGCGCGCCAGCGCCCAGAAGAGGTTCACCGCGGTCGGTCGGCTCTTGCGCAGCGCGTCGTAGGCCTTGGGGGCGCCTTTGCCCAGCACCACGCCAAAGGCTGCCGCGCAGCCGATTGCCGGCGCACCGCGGACCACCATGTCCCGTATCGCCTTCGCCACTTGTTCGGCCGTGCGGCAGACGACGTAGACCTTCTTGTCCGGCAGCAGGCGCTGGTCGAGGAGCTCGAGCCGGTCGCCGCGCCAGCGAATCGGTTCGACTGCGCTTTTTGCCCCCCTGTTAAGGGGGGCGTGAGCCGCAGGCGAACGGGGGGTTTTCGTTTTTTGCACAGAAACCCCCCGGCGCTTCTCGCCACCCCCCTTATCAGGGGGGCGACCCCGAGCCGTCATACCACGCGCTCATTGCCGCCATCCACGGGAACTTGGGCAGCAGTCGTCTTCGCGAAAAGCGGCCCGCACATTTCCGCCGCGAGCTCGGCCACATCTTTGGACGAGACCTCGGTGCGCAGCAAATTGTTTTTCTTGTACTGCTCGACGCTCATGTTGTACGCCTTCGCCCGCGCCGCCAGCACTTCATCGGTCCAGAGCGCGGTGTCGAACACCTGGTTCGGGTGCAGCGTGTTGATGCGGATGCCGTCCTTCGCCCATTCGAGCGCGGCGACACGCGCGAGCTGGTTGAGCGCCGCCTTGGAGGCCGAATAGGCGGCGGCGCCGGGACCCGGGGCGGGAACGTTCTTCGAGCCGATGACGACGACGCGGCCGCCGCGCGGCGCGAGCTTGAGGAGCGGATGGCACGCCTGCATAAGGAGCAGGTTCGCCTCGACGTTGACCGTCATGGCACTGCGCCAGCTTTCGAGCGCGATGGCGGCGATCGGCTGCGACGACGGGAAGATGCCCGCGTTCAGCACCAGCATGTCGACGCCGCCATAATGCTTGACGGCCGCATCGAGCGCCGCGTCGATCGCTTTCGCGTCGGTGAGATCGCACGTGATGCCGAGCACCTCCGGGCGCTTCCACAGCGACTCGATCGCCGGATTGCGATCGAGCGCCACCACGGCCGCACCGCGCTTGAGGAACGACTCGACGCAGGCCTTGCCGATGCCGGACGCGGCGCCGGTGACGAGCGTTACCTCGCCGGTGAACGGGGGAGGGGAGCCAGCCTTGCGCAGCTTCGCCTGCTCGAGGTCCCAATACTCGATGTCGAACGTATGGCGCTGCTCGAGCGCCCGCCAGCCGCCCAGTGCTTCCGCTCGCAGGATGACGTCGATGGTGTGCTCGTAGAGCTCTTCCACGATCGCCGCGTCCCGCGCCGTGCGCCCCGCGGCCACGAAGCCGAGCGCCGGGTCGAGCACCATGCGCGGAGCGACGTCCAGCATGGTTTTCTTTTCCTTGGCTTGCGCGCCGTGGCGATCGAAGTACTCACAGTATCTGCGCGCATAGCCGGCGACGTTGCGCCCGAGCATGGGAAAGGGCTTCGTACGGATGACATGGTCCGGCGTCGCCGGGCCCTGTTGCGAGAGCCGTTCGACATCGGCGCGCTGCGCGAAGCCGAGAAACTTCGGGCTGTCATTTACTCGGAGCACGAGGGGGAAGCCGGCTTGGTCGGAGATGGCGCGGCGAAGCTGGGCAATCTCGTCGCGCTTTACCGTACTGGGCCGCGGTGGCGGCGGATCGACGTGCCATGCCTTCTTGCGTTGTAGGTATTCCTCGGCGGCGGATACGAGTTCGATCATCCGTTCATACGATTCGCGCGCGTCCTTGCCGAACGAAAAGATGCCGTGCGACAGGAGCACCATGCCGATCGTGTACTTGCCCGCCTGGCGCGGGAACTCGCGCGCGCAGTACGCGGCGAGATCGAAGCCAGCCATGATGTACGGGATGACGACCACGCGATGGCCGTAGATTTCGCGCACCCGCTTTTCACCGTCGGGCGCGTTGGAGACGGAGAGCACCGCATCTGCATGCGTATGGTCCACGTAGGGGTGCGGCAGGATAGCGTGCAGAATCGTTTCCACCGAAGGCGATGGCGCGCCCGCGCGCAGGGTGTGCGTGTTGAGTTCGTTCACCATCTGCGGATCGCTCAGACTCGGGAGGTGCGCCAGGCGGCGCACATAGCCGAGCGTTACGGGCGTGAAGCCTGCCGCCTCGATCGTCTCGAGATCCCAGCCGCTGCCCTTCACGTGGAGAACGTCTTCCTCCTCGCCGAAGAGATTCTTCTCGCGCAGCTTGACCGACGTGTTGCCGCCGCCATGGAGCACCAGCGACTTGTCGCGGCCGAGGAGGCGCGAGGTATAGACACGCGGTCCGAGCGGACCGCCGTACTGCGCGACCTCGTCGTCACGCCAGAGGCTTTTCATGCGCGGATTATACTTTTCGCGTCGTGCTCAAAATCGAACTGCTTGACTGGCAAGCGGCGCAGCGGGAGGCGAAGCGCATCCGCTTCAAGGTGTTCGTCGAAGAACAGGGCGTCCCGCGCGAGCTGGAGATGGACGAGAACGATGCGCAGTCGCTTCATGCGCTCGCCTACGCGGACGGGCGTGCGATCGGCACCGGACGCCTACTCCCCGACGGACACATCGGTCGCATGGCGGTGCTGAAGGAGTGGCGCGGGCAGGGCGCCGGACGCGCGATGCTTCGGCGGCTTCTGGATGCCGCGCGCCGGCGCGGCGAGCGCGAGGTCGCGCTTTCGGCGCAGGTGCATGCGCTCGGTTTTTATCGCGCCGAGGGCTTCGAGCTCGACGGTCCTGCCTACGACGAAGCGGGCATCCCGCACCAGGCGATGCGGATGAAGCTACGTTAGGCGTGGAAGCCAAGCGAGGAGGGTGATGTGCGAACCAACATCAAGCGACGGACATTTCTGGCCGGCGCCGCAACGCTGGCGGCCGCGGCATGGCTTCCGGACCGCAGCCAAGGGCAAGGCTCCAAGACTCGGCTGATCCTCCTCGGGACGGGCGGCGGACCACGGCCGCGGAAGGCGAGCTCGGCCCCGGCTCAAGTAATCATTGCCAATGACACGCCTTATGTCGTCGACTGCGGCAATGGCGTGGCGCGCCAGCTCATCTTCGCCGGAGTGGCCCTGCCCAAGCTCAGGCACGTGTTCATTACACACCATCATTCGGATCACAACGCCGACTATGGCAACCTCATCTTGCTTGCCTGGGCGGCCGGCCTGCGCACGCGGCTCGACACTTGGGGACCACCTCCGCTCGAGAAGATGACGCGTCTTTTCTTCGAGATGAACGCGTATGACATCAACACACGGATCGCGGACGAGGGCCGTGTCCCACTTGTCCCGCTCGTTCATGTCCATCAGTTAAGCGAAGGCGGGCCGGTGATGCAGGATGAGAACGTCAAGGTGACGGCGGCGCTCGTGCATCATCCGCCGGTCGTACCGTCTTTCGGGTATCGCTTCGATGCGGCGGACCGCTCTATCGTCATTTCGGGGGACACCGCGCCCAGCGACAATTTGATTCGACTTGCTCAAGGCGCCGATGTCCTCGTCCACGAAGTGCTCTATTTGCCGGGGCTCGATCGCCTGGTCGCCCGCGTCCCCAATGCCCCAGCCCTGAAGCAGAGCATCATGTCCCACCACACCGCGGCCGAGGACGCCGGGCGGGTTGCGCAGGCCGCAGGGGTCAAGATGCTGGTGCTCTCGCATCTAGTGCCAGCGGATGATCCGGCCATCACCGATCAAATGTGGATCGACGCGGCTCGCGTGCACTTCAGAGGGCCGGTCATCGTCGGCAAGGATCTGCTGGAGATTTGAAGCTCGTCCAGTTCAG